>JAURXS010000057.1 GCA_030654305.1 bacterium
CTCCACGGCGAAACCGCCTACGAGCAGGGGATCTGAGCGGCGCCACGGCGCGCCGGAAGGAGACGGACATGAATCGCACGACTGTGGCGGCGCTCGCCGTCCTGATCCTGATGAGCGCCGGGGCCGCCCCGGCGCAGACGACGCCGGTCGAGTTCTCGGGGTTCGTGGACGCCGGCTGGTCCGGCAACCTGGACCGACGCGACGACGCGTTCACGGTGAACCAGGCCGAGGTCGACGTGACCCGGGCCTGGGACGAACAGGGCGACCTCCGCCTCGACTTGGAGTGGGTCCACGACGGCACGACCTGGACGACGGCCGTCGAGCAGGGCTGGCTGTCGTGGCGGCTGCCCGGCCGCGCGGCCGCCATCACGCTCGGCAAGTTCAACGCGCCGATCGGCTGGGAGCTGCCCGACGCTCCCGACATGCTCCAGCACTCGCACGGGCTGCTCTTCACGTACTGCGCCCCGACGAACCTGACCGGCCTGATGTTCGCATCCCCCCTCGGCGCCGCGGGCTTCGACCTGAAGGTCTACGCGGCCAACGGCTGGGACCAGGACGTCGAGACCAACGGGGTCAAGACCTTCGGCGGCCGGGTCGGCTGGACCGTCGACGGTCGCGGTGGGCTTGGCCTCTCGGTCATCAGCGGTGAGGACGACCCCGGCCAGGCCGTCGGCCGCACGGTCGTGGACGTCGACGCCACGTTCACGCCGACCGACCGGCTCACGCTGGGCGCGGAATTCAGCCTCGGCAGCGTCGACGCCGGCACGGGCGACGCCGGCTGGACCGGCTTCATGGTGATGGCCCACGCGAAACTGAGCGGGACCATGGGGCTCACGGGCCGCTTCGACACGCTCGACGACGCCGACGACGTGATCTTCGGCGCCGGCTCCGGCCAGAGCCGCAGCTCGCTGACCATCGCGCCGGTGTTCGCGCTCGGGGAAGGCATGCGGGCCCTGGCGGAGCTGCGCCTGGACACGTCCGACGAAGACGCCTTCGTCGACCACGACGGCACGCCCAAGGGCTCGACGACCTCGGCGGCGTTCACGATGACGTACAGCTTCTAGTCCCGGACACCGCAACGCATCGCCCGTAGGAGAAGAGGGCGGATCCCGTCTGGGACCCGCCCCCTTTGTCTTCACCGCGGACCGGTCCGATCAATCGCGGCGCGGCATCGCCGCCGCCTCGGGTGCTGGCAGATCAGTCCCGCCGTGCAGGCAGGACCGCGGACGCAGCGGGATCACTCCCCTTCGACCAACCGCGTCGGCCGCCAGCTGAACTGGAAGACCACCGCGATGTCGCGCTCGTCGTCGGCGAACTCGTTGTCGTAGTCGGTCACCACCGGCACGCGCAGACCCAGGAACGGGCTCAGCGAACCCAGCGCGTAGCCGACGCCGGGGTACAGGTCGACCAGGGTGCCGCCCATCCCGAGGTCGGACTCCGTACTCGGAGTGCCGTCGCTCCAGGTGGTCTTGGACTTGCCGTCGCCCAGCAGCGTGGCGCCCAGGCCCAGGTTCAGCCACCACTTCGCGCCCACGAGCTTGCGCCCGAAGACCGTGGCGACGATCTGGTCGGCGCCGGTCACCTCGAAGGTGCGCGTGTCGCCGCCGCCCAGGTCGGTGATCGTCTCGTTCGGCGTGTTCTTGCGGTACAGCAGCGAGGCCAGCAGCCCGTGCGTCGGCGCCGAGCGCGCGTACTGCGCGCGCCCGATCAGGTCCAGCGTGCCGGTGCCCAGGGGCACGGCATAGTTGCCGTCCATCTTCTCTTCGTCGCCGGTCGGCAGCTTCGCGCTCAGCTGCAGGCGCAAGACCGACCCCGGCGCGGACAGCGGTCGCGCGTACTCGGCGTCCAGGACCACGTCGCCCAGCCCGCCGGCCGAGGCTTCCTCGGTCCAGTACTGCAGCGTGCGCTCGAAGATCAGCGGCACCCGCGCCTTCAGCACGAACGCCGGCGAGAACCGGTAGGACGGCGTGAGCAGTCCGGCCTTCTGGTCGCCCGTGACCTCGAAGTACCCGCCGACCCCGGGGCCCATCATCGACTTGTCGGCGCCCATGACCGCGTCCGGCGCCGGCGCCGGCGCGAACTCGTCCGCCGTCGGCACGATCAACGGCGCCATCGTCGGATCCATGTACGGATCGCCGCCCTCACCCTCGCCCTCCTGGGCCCATGCCGCACCAGCCGTCATCACGATCACCAGCGCGAGCCCCCAGACCCACGCCCTGCTCCCGAGCATCCTCTGCATGTCCGCCCCTTTCGGTGGAAGTCCCATCCGCAAGGGTAACACAAGCTTGCCCCCGATCAACCCTATTGAAAGCCGGCAATCATGTCGCCCATCCCACCGCAGATCCATCTCGTACCGATGATACAGACACGCTCCGTCGGGGGTGTGATGTAGGCTTCCGGCGCCAGGAGGGCGCCGGGAGCCGAAATCCAAGCGCGCCGGACACACGATGTGTCCGGCGCGCGCCCCCCGACGAAGCGTGTCTGTATCATCGGTACGAAGACGGATCACCCGTCGGGATTCAAGGCCTTCTTGTACGCCCGTTTGCGATCATTTTCGTCGAGCAGCAGCTTGCGCAGCCGGATGTTGTTCGGCGTGATCTCCACGCACTCGTCGTGGTTGATGTGCTCGAGGCACTCCTCGATCCCCATGATGATGGCCGGGGCGACCTTCATCTTGCGGTCCGCGCCCGAGGACCTCATGTTGCTGAGCTGCTTGGCCTTCTGGGCGTTGACGACGATGTCGTCGTCCTTGTTGTTCTCGCCGATGATCTGCCCCGTGTACAGCACGTCCCCCGGCTCGATGAAAAAGCGGCCGCGGTCCTGCAGCGCGTCGAGCGCGTAGGCCAGCGCCTGCCCCTGACCCTGGCTGATGAGACTGCCGGTCTGGCGCTGGGGTATGCTGCCCTTGAAGAACTCGTACTGGTAGAACCGGTGGTGCATGACGATCTCGCCGGCGGTGGCCCGCAGCATGCGGCTGCGGAAGCCGATCAGGCCGCGGCTCGGGATGTGGATCTCCAGCCGGGCGCGGCCGTCGTTCTGCTCCATCTTCATCAGGTCGCCGCGGCGCGCGGCGGCGTACTCGATGACCGTGCCCGCATACTCGGCCGGCAGGTCGACGGACAGCACCTCGACGGGCTCCGCCTTGCGCCCGGTGATCTCCTTGTAGATGACCTGCGGCTGGCCGACCATGAACTCGAAGCCCTCGCGGCGCATCGTCTCCATCAAGATCGACAGGTGCAGGATGCCGCGGCCGCTGACCCGGAAGGTGTCGCTGCTGGCGGTGTCCTCCACGCGCAGGGCCACGTCGCGCTCGGACTCGCGCAGCAGGCGGTCGCGCACCTGGCGACTGGTGACGTACTTGCCGTCCTGGCCGAAGAAGGGGCTGTCGTTGACCATGAAGCTCATCGAGAGCGTCGGCTCGTCGACGTCGATGATCGGCAGCGGATCGGGGTGCTCGGGGTCGGCCAGGGTGTCGCCGATGTCCACGGTGTCGAGGCCCACCACCGCACCGATGTCGCCGCAGACGACCTCCGGCACCTCGCGCCGGCCGAGGTTGTCGAACACGAACAGCTGCTTGACGGTCGCGTCGGTCTGGCTGCCGTCGCGCTTGATCAGCGTGACGCGGTCCTTCGTGTGGATGTTCCCGCGCACGATGCGGCCCACGGCGATGCGGCCCACGTAGTCGCTGTGGTCCATCGCGGCCACCAGCATCTGCAGGGGCCCCGCCTGCACCGCGGGCGCCGGGATGTGCTTGACGATCATGTCCAGCAGGGGGAACAGGTCCTTGCGCTCGTCGCCCAGCTCGCCGATGGCCCAGCCATCGCGCCCGGCGGCGTAGACGCCGCGGAAATCGAGCTGCTCGTCGCTGGCGCCCAGCTCGCAGAAGAGGTTGAAGACCTCGTCGAGCACCTCGTGCGGGCGGGCGTTCAGGCGGTCGACCTTGTTGATCACCACCAGCGGCTTGAGGTTCAGCTGCAGGGCCTTCTGCAGCACGAAGCGCGTCTGCGGCATCGGGCCCTCGAAGGCGTCGACCAGCAGCAGCACGCCGTCGGCCATCTTCAGGACGCGCTCGACCTCGCCGCCGAAGTCGGAGTGGCCCGGGGTGTCGATCAGGTTGATGCGCACGTCGTGGTAGGTGACGGCGAAGTTCTTGGCCGTGATCGTGATGCCGCGCTCGCGCTCGAGGTCGTTGGAGTCGAGGATGCGCTCGCGCACCTGCTGCCCGTCGCGGAAGACGTGGCACTGGCGCAGGATCTGGTCGACCAGCGTGGTCTTGCCGTGGTCGACGTGGGCGATGATCGCGACGTTGCGGATCTCCATCGTTCTTCTCCTGGATCTACTTTTCCTGGATCTGCGTTCGCCGGCATCGCGCGCGCTCCGGCCGGGCCCGGCGCCTTGGCTCGTCGTGCGGGGGATCGCGGGTCGGCACCTCGACGTCGCCGGCGGCCGTCAGGCAGTGCGCGGACAGGCAGGCCGCCCGAATCATGTCGAACCGGACCGTTCCGGTCAAGCCGGACGCCGCCTCGTCCCCGACAGAGAACGCCCTCGTACCGCAGCCACGGCGGGCGGTTCGGGGCCGGATCGGCCGATTCTCCCTCCGTACGGCAGGATAAGCGTGAAATGGACTTTTCGCCCCTCGGGAGACATTCATGGACAACTTCCGAGGGCTGTCCTATCCTTGGCAAGGCTCCC
>JAURXS010000058.1 GCA_030654305.1 bacterium
ACAATGGGCTGCAAGACCGCAAGGTGGAGCGAATCCCAAAAAGCCGGCCTCAGTTCGGATTGTAGTCTGCAACTCGACTGCATGAAGTCGGAATCGCTAGTAATCGCGGATCAGCATGCCGCGGTGAATACGTTCCCGGGCCTTGTACACACCGCCCGTCAAGTCACCCGAGTCGGCTGCACCCCAAGTCGCTGCGCTAACCCGCAAGGGAAGCAGGTGCCCAAGGTGTGGTTGGTAAGGGGGACTAAGTCGTAACAAGGTAGCCGTATCGGAAGGTGCGGCTGGATCACCTCCTTTCTAAGGAGAAAGGCCTCCGGCCCTGTGCCGGAAGTCTTATGGTGAAGCTTGGAATCGTCCGTCTCGTACGCTATTCTCTTGTCAAAAGCCGGGATTTCCCCTTTTGGCGTGTGGTTGACTGGGGGCCTATAGCTCAGTTGGTTAGAGCGCACGCCTGATAAGCGTGAGGTCGGTAGTTCGAATCTACCTAGGCCCACCACGCTTCTCTTCGGGGATATAGCTCAGTTGGGAGAGCGCCGGCTTTGCAAGCCGGAGGTCGACGGTTCGATCCCGTCTATCTCCACCAGCACCGTCCACGACGGTACGTTCCTTGATAACCGAATATAGAGGGTAGCAAATGAAGGTGCATCTGAGGATGCGTTCTTGCCTTTGATTAAGCTACTAAGAGCACATGGTGGATGCCTTGGCGCCAGAAAGCGATGAAGGACGTGATAAGCTGCGTTAAGCCTCGGAGAGCTGCAAATAAGCTTTGACCCGGGGATTTCCGAATGGGGCAACCCACTGCGGGTAAACCTGCAGTATCCTGGACTGAATACATAGGTCCAAGGAAGCGAACGGGGGGAACTGAAACATCTAAGTACCCCCAGGAAGAGAAAGTAACAACGATTTCCTGAGTAGCGGCGAGCGAACGGGAAACAGCCTAAACCGCCAGCATGTTAAAGCTGCCGAGCGTTGTGCGGGCGGGGTCGCGGGACCCACACGGGAGGATCGGCGATCTCCCAAGGAGTTACAAAATTCATGGCTAGTTGAACGACCTGGAATGGTCGGCCATAGAGGGTGAAAGCCCCGTAAGCGAAAGCGATGAATCTCCTGTGGTGTTCCCAAGTACGGCGGGACACGAGAAATCCTGCTGGAATCTGGGAGGACCATCTCCTAAGGCTAAATATTCTCTGGCGACCGATAGTGAACCAGTACCGTGAGGGAAAGGTGAAAAGCACCCCGGAAGGGGAGTGAAATAGTACCTGAAACCATGTGCTTACAATCAGTCGGAGGCTGCTTCGGCGGCTGACGGCGTACCTTTTGTATAATGAGCCTGTGAGTTATCATACGCGGCGTAGGTTAAGTGCCTTTGGCACGGAGCCGTAGCGAAAGCGAGTCTGAATAGGGCGCAAGTCGCGTGTGGTAGACCCGAAGCCGGGTGATCTAGCCATGGCCAGGAGGAAGCGCATGTAACAGTGCGTGGAAGTCCGAACCGTAGTGGGTTGAAAACCGCTCGGATGAGTTGTGGCTAGGGGTGAAAGGCCAATCAAACCCGGAGATAGCTGGTTCTCCCCGAAATAGGTTTAGGCCTAGCCTCGTGTATGTTTACCGGAGGTAGAGCACTGAATGGGTTAGGGGCCCTACAAGGTTTACCGACCCCAATCAAACTCCGAATGCCGGATAAATTAAGCACGGGAGTCAGTCGACGAGAGATAAGTTTCGTCGGCGAAAGGGAAACAGCCCAGACCAACAGCTAAGGTCCCCAAATCTGGACTAAGTGGTTGAAGGATGTTGGATCGCCCAGACAGCTAGGAGGTTGGCTTAGAAGCAGCCATCCTTTAAAGAAAGCGTAATAGCTCACTAGTTAAGTGATCCAGCGCCGAAAATGATCGGGACTAAGTCCGGTACCGAAGCTATGGGCTCGCGCTTGCGCGAGCGGTAGGGGAGCATTCCGTAGGTGGTTGAAGCGGCCTCGCGAGGGACCGTGGACACATCGGAAGGGCATATGCAGGCATGAGTAGCGATAAAGCAGGCGAGAAACCTGCTCACCGAAAACCTAAGGTTTCCTGAGGAAGGCTAATCCGCTCAGGGTCAGTCGGTCCCTAAGTTGAGGCCGAAAGGCGTAGACGATGGGAATCCGGTTAATATTCCGGAACCTGGATGATTTCGTTTGTACGATGGGGTGACGCAGTAGTGAAAGGACGGCCAGCGGATGGAAGTGCTGGTCCAAACCCGTAGAGGTGGAACCTAGGCAAATCCGGGTTCCTTATACCTCGAGAGGTGATGGGGAAACGAGCCTTCGGGCGAGCCAACCGTCCCTAATCCGACTGCCAAGAAAAACCTCTAAGGAGAGATCGTCCAGACCGTACCGTAAACCGACGCAGGTAGGTGAGGAGAGAATCCTAAGGTGCTCGAGAGAACCCTTGTAAAGGAACTAGGCAAAATTGCCCCGTAACTTCGGGAGAAGGGGCGCCATGAGTAGGTGAAGCCGTTCGCCGGTGGAGCCGAAAGTGGCCGCAGTGAAAAGGCCTGAGCGACTGTTTACTAAAAACACAGGTCTCTGCAAAGTCGTAAGACGACGTATAGGGACTGACACCTGCCCGGTGCCGATCTGTTAAGAGGAGGGGTTAGCCGCAAGGCGAAGCTCTGAATCGAAGCCTCGGTAAACGGCGGCCGTAACTATAACGGTCCTAAGGTAGCGAAATTCCTTGTCGGGTAAGTTCCGACCTGCACGAATGGTGTAACGACTCGGGCGCTGTCTCTACAAGGGACTCGGCGAAATTGAATTGGCGGTGAAAATGCCGCCTACCCGCAGTTAGAAGGAAAGACCCCGTGCACCTTTACTACAACTTCGCATTGGCATTAGGCAGTTTTTGTGTAGGATAGGTGGGAGGCTGTGAGGCCGGCACGCCAGTGTCGGTGGAGCCAACCTTGAAATACCACCCTGGAACTGTTTGGTGTCTAACCCGATTCCGTTATCCGGGTCGGGGACAGTGCGTGGTGGGTAGTTTGACTGGGGCGGTCGCCTCCAAAAGAGTAACGGAGGCGCGCAAAGGTTCCCTCAGCGTGTTTGGCAATCACGCGTAGAGTGCAAAGGCATAAGGGAGCTTGACTGCGAGACCTACAAGTCGAGCAGGAGCGAAAGCTGGTCTTAGTGATCCGGCGGTCCCGTATGGAAGGGCCGTTGCTCAACGGATAAAAGGTACGCCGGGGATAACAGGCTTATCTCCCCCAAGAGTCCACATCGACGGGGAGGTTTGGCACCTCGATGTCGGCTCATCGCATCCTGGGGCTGGAGAAGGTCCCAAGGGTTTGTCTGTTCGCCAATTAAAGCGGTACGCGAGCTGGGTTTAGAACGTCGTGAGACAGTTCGGTCCCTATCTGCTGTGGGCGTAGGAGATTTGAGGGAAGCTGTCCTTAGTACGAGAGGACCGGGATGGACGTGCCTCTAGTGCACCAGTTGTCGCGCCAGCGGCATAGCTGGGTAGCTATGCACGGACGGGATAAACGCTGAAAGCATATAAGCGTGAAGCCCCTCCCAAGATAAGATCTCCCGGGCGAAAGCCCCTGAAGGCTCCAGGTAGACCACCTGGTTGATAGGCTGCAGGTGTACGTGCAGTGATGCATTCAGCCGAGCAGTACTAATAAGCCGTGAGGCTTAATCATCTTCCTTCCCCTTGCGGGAAGGAGGTCTGGCAAATTCGTGTCCGTGGATGAACCTTCGCTGCCCTCTATATTCGGTCCTCAAGGACCCAGACTTTTCGGTGGCGATAGCGCAGTGGAACCACCTGTTCCCATTCCGAACACAGAAGTGAAACGCTGCTGCGCCGATGGTACTGCACGGGGGACTGTGTGGGAGAGTAGGACGCTGCCGAAATTCTCGAGAGCCGCCGGTGCGCAAGCGCCGGCGGTTTCTTTTTGCCCCCCACCGGCGCGGACCGCGGCCTGGCCGCGCGGATCTTCTGGATTTCGCGCGACGTTCGCATCATCTTCTTGCCGACGGCGTCGCCCGGCGCCCGCCGCCGCGTTCCAGCCACGAACCGGAGGTCCGACTTGACGCCGCAGCGCCTGGCTTCCGTCCACGAGTTGCTGTCCGGGTTCGCCGCTCCCGCCGACCGCGACGCCGGCAAATCGCTGCGCCTCAACGAGGCCGAAGTCTACGCCCTGCTCGGGGCGATCGGCCTGGCGGCCTGCCCGCATCTGGCCTGGGCCCGCGACCCGGCCCGCAGGGCCGCGTGGCTCGCCGGCGCCGTCGCCCTGGCCGATGCCGGGGGCAAGCTGGTCCTGAAGGTCCTGGGACGCGATATCCTGCACAAGAGCGACGTCGGCGGCGTCGACGTCATCACCCTGCCGGCCGCGGGTCGCGCCGAAGCCCTGTCAGCTGCGGTGGACGACCTGCTGCGTCGCGTGTCGGCCGCCGGCGCGGGCGCCGGCATCGAGGGCGTGCTGGCCGCCGCCTTCGTCCCCCACCGCGCCAACGTTCCCGGCCAGGAAGTCCTGCTCAGCGTCCGCCTCGATCCGGCCTTCGGTCCGGTGGTGGTGGTCGGCGTGGGCGGCCTGCTCACCGAGTGGTACGGGCGCGGCACCGCGGGCCGCAGCCGGCTGATCCTGCCGGCGGCAGGCCTGACGCCGCGGCGCGCCGCCGAGGCGATCGCCGGCCACCCGCTGCTCTCCCTGCTCTGCCGCCCGTCGCGCCTCTACGCGCAGCCGCCCCTGGCGCCCGCGGTCCTGGGGGAGGCCGCGGCGGCCCTGGCCGGCCTCGCGGTGGCGACCGGCCCGGCGGCGGACAGCGACTGGACCCTCGAGGAGCTCGAGGTCAACCCGGCCGTGGTCCATGACGGCGCGCTGGTCGCGATCGACGGCGTCGCCCTGCTGTCGCGGCGGCGCTGGCCCGTGCCGAACCGGCCGCTGGCCCGCATCGGCGAGCTGCTGCACCCGCGCAGCGCGGCCGTCCTCGGCGCCAGCGCGCGCGGCGACAACCCGGGGCGCGTGATCCTCAACAACCTGAAGCGTTCCCGCGGCGTCGCTGCGGAGCGCCTGCACGTCGTGCACCCGAAGGAGAGCGCGATCGACGGCGTGCCCTGCGTGCCGTCGGTGGGCGACCTGCCCGAGAAGGTGGACCTGGCCGTGGTCTGCATCCCGGCCGCCGGCGCGCGCGACGCGATCGCCGAGATCGTCGCGGGCGACCGCGCCGCCTCGATCATCCTGATCCCCGGCGGTTTCGCGGAGGCCGGCGAGACCGCGCTGGCGGACGAGATCGAGGGGATCCTGGCCCGCAGCCACGACGCGCCCGGGGGCGGCCCGGTGATGGTCGGCGGCAACTGCCTGGGCATCGTCAGCCGCGACAGCTACAACACGTTCTTCCTGCCGCTGCACAAGCTGCCCTTCGGGGAGGCCGCGTGCGGCCGCAACCTCGCGGTGGTCAGCCAGTCCGGGGCCTACCTGGTGACCTTCGCCAGCAACTACGACGGGATCGTCAACCCGGCCGCCAGCATCAGTTTCGGCAACCAGATGGACCTGACCGTCGCGGATTTCCTGGCCCACTTCCTGGAGGCGGACGGGGTCGACGTCATCGCCTGCTACGTCGAGGGGTTCCGGCCGGGGGACGGCGACCGCTTCACGGCGCTGGCCCGCGAAGCGCAGGCCCGCGGCAAGCAGGTGCTGGTGTTCAAGGCGGGCAAGACCGAGCTCGGCGCCAAAGCGGCCGCCAGCCACACCGCGAGCCTGGCCGGCGACTACGACGTCGCCCTGGCCTGCCTGCAGGACGCGGGCGTGACCGTCGCCTCGACGCTGGACGAGTTCGAGGACCTGATCAAGACCTTCGCCCTGCTGATGCCGCGGCCGGCCCGCGGGCCGCGCGTGGGGATCCTGAGCAACGCCGGCTTCGAGTGCTCGACGGTCACCGACGCGCTCGCCGGCCTCGAGCTGCGCGGTTTCGACGCGGGCGTCCGCGCCGTGCTGGACGCGGCGCTGCCGGCCTTCGCACACCGCGACAACCCCGTCGACGCCACGCCCATGGCCGGCACCGCGGCCTACGCCGACGCGGTGGCGGCGATCCTCGCCAGCGACGGCGTGGACGCGGCGATCGTCTCGGCCGTGCCGGTCACGCCCGCCCTGGACGACCTGCCCGCCGCGCCCGGGGTGCACGGCGAGGACCTCGACGCGCCGGGCTCCCTGGCGGGGCGGCTGGCCCCGCTGCTGGCCGGCTGCGGCAAGCCCGCCGTGGTGGTGGTGGATTCCGGCCGGCTCTACGACCCGCTCTGCGCGCGCTTCGAGCAGGCCGGCGTGCCCGTGTTCCGCAAGATCGACCGCGCCGCCCGCGCCCTCGCCTGCTTCGTCGCCGCGTGCGCGCGGATGTCCGACCGCCGTTCCCTGGAGGACCGATGAAGAAATTCTGGATCGTGATCGGCCTGATCTGCGCCCTGACGGCGGCGGGCCTGTTCGGCGGCTGGTACCTCCTGCAGCGTCTCGGGACGCCGACGGGGCCCGTCGGGGGCGTGCTGGTCTGGCGGGTGGACGCGGACTATCCGGAGCGCCGCGACGAGGGCGCCTTCGCGGCGCTGGCCGGCCGCGACGTGCCGCTGATGCACGAGATCACGGCCGCGCTGTCGCGGGCCGCCCGCGACGAGCGCGTGACCGGCCTGTTCCTGGAGATCGCCGTCGCGCCGGCGGACTGGGCCGACGTCGAGGAGCTGCGCGACGCGATCACCAGCTTCGCCGCGGCGGGCAAGCCCGTGACCGCCTGGCTGAGCTTCGCCGGTTCCGGCGAGTACGCCCTGGCCTTGGCCGCGGACCGCGTCGTCCTGGCGCCCGAGGGCAACCTCATGGTCCCCGGGGCCAGCGCCCAGATGCAGTTCCTGGCCGGCACGCTGGAGAAGCTGGGCATGACGGCGGACTACGTCCACGTCGGCCGCTACAAGTCGGCCCCCGAGGCGATGACCCGCACCGACGCCACCGGCCCGCACCGCGAGATGATCGCGTCCCTGGTCGAGGAACACTACCGCGGCCTGGTGGCGCTGATCGCCCGCGACCGCGGGCTCGGCGAGGCGACGGTCGCGGAGCTGGTCGACCAGGGCCTGTTCGACGCCGAGGGCGCGCTCGCCGCGGCGCTGGTCGACACGCTCGACTACCGGGACGCGGCGCTGGAGGCCGACTTCGGCGACGCCGAGACCACCCTGTTCGAGGACTACGTCCTGTCGCCGGGCCGCGGCCGCGGCGAGCGCGTCGCGTTGGTGACGGTCGAGGGCACGATCGTCGAGGGCGACAGCGGCCGCGACTTCTGGTCCGGCCCCCTGGCCGGCAGCGACACGGTGATCGAGCAACTGCGGGACGCGGCCGAGGACGACGGCGTCGCCGCCGTCGTGCTGAGGGTCGACAGCCCCGGCGGTTCGGCCACCGCCAGCGACCTGATCTGGGACGAGATCAACCGGACCCGGCTCGACAAGCCGGTCGTGGTGTCGATGTCGGGCTACGCCGCCTCGGGCGGCTACTACGTCGCCTGCCCGGCCGACTCGATCTTCGCCGAGCCCGGCACCCTGACGGGCTCCATCGGCGTCTTCGCCGGCAAGATGGACCGCCACCTGCTCTACGAGAAGATCGGCCTGAACCGCGAGTTCGTCGTGCGCGGCCGCAACGCCCTGATGTTCGCCGACGCCGACCGCTTCGACGAGGCCCAGCGCGCCCTGCTCCAGGGCCAGCTCGACGCCTTCTACGGACGGTTCGTCGGCAAGGTCGCCGCCGGGCGCCGCCTCGATCCCGCCGCGGTGGCGGCCGTGGCCGAGGGGCGCGTCTGGACGGGACGGCAGGCGGTCGACGCCGGGCTGGTCGACGGGCTCGGCGGCCTGGACCGCGCGCTGGTGGCGGTGCGTGGGCTGGTCGGGCTGGACGCCGACGCGCCG
Source organism: bacterium (assembly GCA_030654305.1). Taxonomy (NCBI): domain Bacteria; species bacterium. The sequence continues at coordinate 7,896 of JAURXS010000058.1, forward strand.
CTGCGCCTCGTGTCGTTCGACCGGGAACCCAGCCTGTTCGAGCGCCTGCTGTCGCAGGCCCTGCGCGGCGGTGCCGTCGGGAATGCGGTCGAAAGTGCTGTCGGCGGCGAGGCGTGGACCGGCCCCTGGCGCGAGTTCGCCGACAGCGGCCTGCTCGCCCAGGCCCGATTGCTGGACGGCCGGCCGCTCGCCCTGCTCCCGCTGCGGCTGGAGTTCCGTTGAGCGGCCGTAGCGGTTGAGGTCGAGGCCCTCGGGCAGCGCCCGCCACAGGGCCGCCGCTCGCAGCTCGTCGCCGGAGGGGCGGTCCACGATCGGGCCGTTGCGCCACAGGACGTGGGCGCGGTCCTCGCTGTGGCCCCACAGCAGCAGGACGTGGCCCAGCTCGTGGACCAGCACGCGCCGGGCGTAGCGCACGTCCTGCGGGTCGTCGTAGGTGTCGCCGCAGCGGACGTGGACCCGCAGCACGCGCCCGGCCTTGTCGCGGCGGACCAGCTGGACGCTCATCGGCGGGTGCAGCTGGACGCCGGGGTAGTGGATCAGCCGGGCGCCGATCGCCGACTCCTCTTCCCAGACCAGCAGGGGGGGCGCGCCCTCGAGATGCCAGGCCCCGACCGCCTCGCGCAGGCAGGCGGCGAGATCGACGGCGCCGCTCTGCGCGGGGCCGCTGCCCACCGGGACCGGCCAGGGGTCCCATCGCGTCACCACCCCCGCGAACCTCGGCTGCGTCAGGTCCTGCACGAGGTGCAGCAGGTCGGCGTAATGGGCCGACGCCACCGCGGCGCGGGGCAGCGGCAGCCAGCCGCCCGGACGCGGCGAGTCGGGCGCGACCAGGAATTCATGCCACAGGTCGGGTGCGTCCGGCCGAAGCAACAGGGTGTCCGGCAGGGCGGTGTCGCCGGGCGTGGTCGTCAGGCGCCAGCACCAGTCCCGGCCGGTGACGGTCAGCAAGGCCGGGCCGCCGGACGGGTCACCGCCCGCGTCGTACCACCTCCAGCGGTGTTCTCCCGCAGGCGGCGGCGTCAGCCGGCACAGTTCGGCCGGGTACCGACCGACGACGCGGCGGGGTTCGGCCGGCGGCGTCGGCGCGGTCGGGTCGGCGGGTGGGGAGCAGCCCCCCGGGACGAGGATCGCCGCCAGGATCGTCGCGATCACGAGCGGCGGCACGGGGGTCGGGACCACAAGACGCAGGTTCACGGCACACCTCCGCGCGCCGTCGAGCAGGGAACGGGCCCGGCCCGCCGGCGTTGAAGCGGCCCTGCGGCGCGGTCAGGATGCACCGTTGAACGGATCGGCGACTTGGGCTAGGTTGGTCGGGATTCCGCCGGCCGCCGGCCGGCTCCAGGATGACGAGACTGACGACGACCCTGACGACGACGACCCTGACGACGACGACCCTGACGATGAGGGAGCGACGTGGCGACGGACCCCTATCTGGACGACGAGCAGCAAGGCGGCGGCTTCAACCCCGCGGACCTGCTGCGCACCTTCCTGCGGCGCAAGTGGCTGTTCATCGTGCC
>JAURXS010000059.1 GCA_030654305.1 bacterium
CTCCACGCGCACGGCGCTGAGCGTGCGGAGCCAGTACTGACGCACCGCGACGAACGTGTCCCGCGCGGTGCCGGCGCCCCGGAAGCGGTGGGCGAGGTCGCCGGCGTCCCGGGCGTCCCGTCCGGCGCCCAGCCTGAAGACCAGTTCGTGTCGCTGCTCGATGTCCAGTTCGAAGGGGATCCGGATCGCGGCGCAGGGATCCAGGGCCGCCCCGGTCCGGTCCGAGAGCCGCGGCCTCGACATGGCGGCCGGGTCGCGCAGGGAGCCGTTGCGTCCCAGGAATTCCGTGCGGTCGCAGGTGAACGACCGGGTCATGTCGTCCGCGTCGAAGAAGGCGACCCGCCCGGCGAACTCCGTATTGTACGAGTTGCGCGCGAAGAGGGCGCCCGTCCTGGCGTCGATCCCGGTGACGACGTGCATGGCCGACTTCGGCCGCAGGTCGCCGATCACCCACTCCACGTACCCGGTGACGGAGAGCCGCCGGGGACGGCCGGACTCGTTCCGCAGCTTCAGCACCGAGAATTTGACCGGCGCGTCCGGGGCCACGTAGACCAGCAGCTCCGAGTGGATGCCGTCTTGCGCGTGCTCGAAGATGCTGTAGCCGAACCCGTGCCTGCAGACGTGGTCCCCTTCGCCGCGGCCGGGCAGCGGCGTGGGCGACCAGAACCGGCCGCTCTCCTCGTCGCGGATGTAGATGGCCTCGCCGCCGGTGTCGCAGACGGGATCGTTGTTCCACGGGGTCAGGCGGAACTCGTGGGCGTTCTCGCTCCAGGTGCAGGCGGTGCCGCTCTCCGAGACGGTGGTCCCGAACTGCGGGTTGGCCAGGACGTTCACCCAGGGGGCGGGCGTGGCCCGCCCCGGACCGGTCGTGATCACGTACTCGCGCCCGTCCGGCGTGAACCCGCCCAGCCCGTTGCCGAACAGCAGGTCCGGGAGCGGCGGCGACGCGGCGGGAGCGACGGCCGGCAGGCGGGTGCGGGTGGCGGCCGGGCGCCGTCCGGGCGGGGCGGCTTCGAGCCGGCGGCCGATCTGCTCCGCCAGCGTCCCGCGGTCGTCGGCGATGATGACGCGGGCGGCCGACATCAGCAGCGTGCGGTCCTCGTCCGAGATCTGTTCCGCCGACCTGACCAGGATGCACCCCGTCCGGTTGGAGATGTTGATTGCGTTGGCGGCGGCGATCAGTCCCAGGATCTGGTCGTTGAGCTCCTGGCGGTACCCGGCCTGATCCTCGTTCCAGATCACCAGATCGACCGCCAAACCCTTGAGGTGCCAGTAGGCGTGGGCCTGAACGAGCTGGCGCACCAGGTCGATGTTGGCGGCGTCGCCGATCCTCAGCAGCACGACCGGCAGGTCCCCGGAGATGGCGTAGCCCCACAATCCCGACTGGCCCCGGTGGTTCCGGGCGAGCGTGCCCTGGTCGGCGCGCAGCGAGGAGTTCGCGTAGATCACGGAACCGGCCAAGCGCCCGTAGTCCTGCGCGTCGGACTCGGTCGCGTCGAGCTGGCGCAGCAGCACCTCGCCGTGGGTCCACGCCAGGTCGAAGACCCGGTCGGCCAGCCGGCGGTCGAGGTACTTCTCGGCGAGGCCCAGGCAGGCGTCGCGGGCCTCGGCGACGCCGTAGACGATGTTCACCGTCGCCGACTCCTCGGGGCCGAGGGTCAGCCGGTGCCTGATCGCGACGACGGGGTCGAGCACCGGACCCTCGCCGCCCGAGAGCGCCCGTGGGTCGAGCAACGCCGCGGGGGCGGCCGCCGTGTTGCCGCGCCCGATGAACCGCAACCGGTCGGTCTCGTAGGAGATCTCCTCGGACTCCGCGCCGTGCACGGCCATCAGGTGGAACATCCAAGGGGTCCGCTCGCCGGGGGAGCGGGGGCGGCGGGTGCAGAGGATCGCCTGCCGTTCCCGGACGATTTCGGTCTGCACGAACAGGTTGCTGAACGCGGGGTGGAGCGCGTCCGCGGCCGGCGAGGCGAGGACGACCTCGGCGTAGCTCGTCACCTCGATCGTCCTGCGCGTGCGGGAGCGGTTCGTGATGTGGAGACGGCGGACCTCGACGTCGTCTTCCGGCGAGACGGCGATTTCGGTGTGCGTGTCGAAGTCGTGGTCGCGGCGGCGGAACTCCGCCCGGGACTCGGAGAAGATCGCCTCGTAGCGCTCCGCCTCCACGAGCGTCGGCTGGTGGGCGTTCGACCAGAACCGCCCGGTCTCCGCGTCGCGGAGGTAGCAGAAGGGGCCCCAGCCGTCGCACGTGACGTCTTCCCGCCAGCGGGTGACGGCGAGGTCCTTCCAACGGCTGTACCCGCCGCCGGTGTTCGTGACCATCACGTGGTAGCGGCCGTTGGACAGCAACTGCACTTCCGGCAGCGCGGTGTGCGGCGTGCCGACGACGCGCGACGGGTTGGCCCCGCCGATGGGGGTCGTCG
>JAURXS010000060.1 GCA_030654305.1 bacterium
CGGTTGCCGCGCCCGCGCGGCAGGAAGCGCTTCTCGGCCTCCTGGATCAGGTCGCGGTCCGACTTCAGGGACAGCACCTGGTAGTTCTCGCGGTGCAGGCCGGGGTCGTCGGTGACGTCGATGATCATGTCGTGCTCGCTGCAGAGGTCGTCGAGCTGCTCGGCGCGCTCGGTGCTCAGGTAGAGGGCCAGCATGGGGTTGGCCACGATCTGCAGCTGCTTCTCGCCGGTCTTGTGGTGGACGCGGTGCACCTCGCGCTCGATGCGGTTGGCCAGCGTCTCGAGGCTGAGCACCTTGCCCGCGCCGTGGCAGTAGGGGCAGTCGTCGCTGAGGAACGAGACCAGCGAGGGGCGGACGCGCTGGCGGCTCATCTCGGCCAGGCCCAGGTTGCTGACCGGGAAGACCTTGGTGCGCGCGCGGTCGTTCTTCAGGGCGTTGCGCAGCTCGTTCAGCACGCGCTTCTTGTTCCCCTCGGACTCCATGTCGATGAAGTCGACCACGATGATGCCGCCGATGTCGCGCAGGCGCAGCTGGCGGGCCACCTCGCGGGCGGCCAGCAGGTTGGTCTCGACGATGGTGTCTTCCTGGTTGTGGCGGCCGACGAAGCGGCCGGTGTTCACGTCGATCGAGACCAGCGCCTCGGTCTGCTCGATGACGATGTAGCCGCCCTTCTTCATCCACACCTTGGGCTCGGTGCTCTTGCGGATCTCCTGCTCGATGTCGTAGTGGTCGAAGACGGCCGACGCGTCGCGGTGCAGCCGGACGCGGTCCTTGATCTCGGGCGCGAAGATCTGCACGTACTTCTGGAGGCGCTTGTAGTCGTCCTTGTCGTCGATGACGAGCATGTCGACGTCGTCCTTGAAGATGTCGCGGATCAGGCCCACGACCATGCCCACGTCCTCGTGGACCAGGGCGGGCGCCTGGACCTCGCGGTCGGCGGCCTCGACCGTCAGCCACAGGTCCGACAGGTACTTGACGTCGGCGCGGATGGCCTTCTCCTCGGCCTCCTCGGCCGCGGTGCGCACGATGAAGGCGCCGGCGTCGGGGCGGGCCTCCTGCAGGATGCGCTTGAGGCGCACGCGCTCGCGGCGGTCCTCGATCTTGCGCGAGACGCCCACGTGGTGGCCCTTGGGCATGTAGACCAGGAAGCGGCCCGGCAGGCTGATGTCGGCGGTCAGGCGCGGCCCCTTGCTGCTGATGGGCTCCTTGGTGACCTGGACCAGGATCTTGTCGCCGACCTTCAGCATGTCGCCGATGTCGGGGACCTGGGCGTTGCGCCCGCTGCGGCCGCCGGCGGCGGGCAGCGGCCCGTCGACCGCCTCGACCGACTCGGGGTCCTCGTGCACCAGGTCCGAGGCGTGCAGGAAGCCCGCCCGCTCCAGCCCGATGTCGACGAAGGCCGCCTGCAGGCCCGGCTTCACCGAGGTGACCACGCCGCGGTAGAGGTTGCCCACGATCCGCTTGCTGTCGGCGCGCTCGATGAGCAGCTCGACCAGTTCGCCGTCCTCGCGGATGCCGATGCGGATCTCGTGGGGATTCGCGTTGATGATGATGTCCTTGCGCATGTCTATGGTTCCAATCTGTGGGCGGTTCAGGCCGTCAGATGACGCTGCAGCCATAACCGCTGGTTGTGTTCGCGGACCCCGTCGAGCGGCGAAGCCCAGGTCCCGTCCGGCCGGCGCATCAGCAGGGCCGTGCGCCGCAACTCGGCGTGTCGGGGTTCCGGGAGCGCGTCGCCGCAGAGGGCCGCGAGGAAATCATGGGCAGGCAGCCCGGGCTGGGCCGGGAGGCGCTGCAGGGAAAAGGTCAGCTCGACCCCGCCGTCGGGGCCGGGAGTCTCCGCCACCGCGAGCCGGTCCTCGCACAGCAGCGGGCGCACGTCCACCGCCACGTCCCCCTTGGGGCGCTGGCGCACGACGACGCGGTCCGACGCGGCCAGGAATTCCCCGGCCAGCCGGCGCACGGTCGCCACGGAAGGCCCGCCGTCCGCCGGCGGCGGCAACAGGGCCCGGTAGTCACTGCGGTCGACCCCCTGCTCGATCGACTCCGGCACGACCGGCCCCATGGGCTCGGCCGCCAGCAGGCGGATCGTCGGGGGCAACTGCCGGTTCAGCCGCGGCACCCAGTCGTGCACGTCGTGCAGCAGGGCGAGGTCCAGCAGCTCGTCGTCGCCGGCCACGCCCACCGGCAGGGGCGGGCCGAACTTGATCAGCAGGTGGGGGTGGAAGCCCTGGCTGTACGCCACCGGCAGGGCGGAGCGGCGCAGGGCCATCTGGATCAGGCGCTGGAAGTCGAGGTGGCCCAGCCAGACGGCATCGCCGTCCTTGGCGTAGCTCGCCCGGAACCAGCACTTCTCGCTCGCCCGCTCGCGCCACTTGCGCCACTGCGGGCGCTCGCGGCGCGGGTCCGCCGCATCGGCGTTGCGGGGATCGAACAGGGAGACGACGGCGGCGGTCGCCTCCGTCCCGGCGCCCGACGGCGGCGCGACCGCATCGAGCGGCAGCGCGGCCGCGATCGCGACCTGCCCCCGCGTCGCGCGCGACCCGTCGGGCAGCTCGGCGAACACGTGGGCCAGGCCGGGGCCGCAGGCCTCGCAGCGCTCGCAGCCGCCTTCGAGACGGCAGTCCGGCACCGTGGCGCCGGCCTGCGCCGACACCCACTCGCGTCGCAGGAAATCGCGGTCCACCTGGGCGAAGACGCCGTCCCAGGGCAGCGGCGCGTCCATGTCTCGCGGCGCGACGTAGCCGTCCGGATCGACGCCCGCCTCGGCGAAGGCCTGCTCCCACCGCCCGGCGTGGAACATCTCGTCCCAGCCGTCGAAGCGGGCGCCCAGGCGCCAGGCCCGCTCCACGACGTCGGCCACGGCGGCGTCGCCGAGGCCGAGCACGCCCTCCAGCCAGGACACGTCGGGGTCGCGCAGGCTGAGCTTGATGCGGCTGCCGCGCAGGCGGCTCGACAGCAGCTCGTTGCGCCGGCCCATCTCGCGCCGCGGCACCTGCCCGGCCCACTGGAAGGGGGTGTGCGCCTTCGGCGCGAAGGGCGAGAACGAGGCGGTGACCTGCGCCCCGCCGCGCGGGGCCGCGGCCACGACCTTCTCCACCAGGTCCACCGCGGCCAGCAGGTCCTCGTCGGTCTCGGTGGGCAGGCCCGTCATGAAGTAGAGCTTGATCTTCTTGGCGCCGGCGGCGAAGGCGCGCCGCACGCTGGTCATGACGTCCTGCTCGGTGACGTTCTTGTTGACCACGTCGCGCAGGCGCTGGCTGCCCGCCTCGGGCGCGAAGGTGAAGGACGACGGCCGCTCCTGCTGGACCAGGCCGTAGAGGCCCTCGTCCAGGGCGTCGACGCGCAGGCTGGGCAGCTCCAGCGACGTGCGCGCGTCGCCGATCCCCTCGAGGATGCCCGCCATCGCCGCGCCCAGGCCCGTGTAGTCGCAGGTCGAGAGCGACAGCAGCGACACCTCTTCCCAGCCGAGGTCGCGCGCGCCGGCGACGGCGCAGTCGACGACCTGGGCCACGTCGCGCTCGCGCACCGGGCGGGTGATCATCCCCGCCTGGCAGAAGCGGCAGCCCCGCACGCAGCCCCGCATGACCTCCAGCGACAGGCGGTCGTGGACCGCCTCGATCACCGGCACCAGGGTGGCCGGCGGCGGGAACGCGTTCAGGTCGCGCACGACGCGCGCCTCGGTGCGGCCCGGTTTGCCCGGCCACCACAGGCCGGGGACGGCGCGGACCCGGGCCAGCAGCGCGGCGCGGTCCTCGCCGGCCCGCTTGCCGTCGCGGACGGCGTCCGCGATCTCCAGCAGCGCCTCCTCCCCGTCGCCCACGCACACGACGTCGGCGAAGGGGCCCAGCACCGTCGGGTTCGCGGCGCAGTGCCCGCCGACGAGCACCAGCGGGTCGCCGTCGCCGCGGTCGGCCGCGCGCAGCGGCACGCCCGCCAGGTCGAGCATCGTCAGCAGGTTGGTCAGGCACAGCTCGTAGCCCAGCGAGAAGCCGATCACGTCGAACGCGCGCGCCGGCCGGCCCGACTCCAGCGCGAACAGGGGCAGGCGCCCCTCGCGCAGCAGCGCCTCGAGGTCGGGCCAGGGCGCGAACGCGAGGTCGGCGTAGGCGTCCTCGCGCGCGTTGACCGCGGCGTAGAGGATGCGCAGGCCGTTGTTGGAGATGCCCAGCTCGTAGGCGTCGGGGTAGGAGAGCAGGAAGTTGGCGCGGGTCGGGTCCCAGTCCTTGCGCGACGCGCCCAGCTCCCCGCCCAGGTAGCGCCCCGGGCGGGAGACCAGGGGCAGCACGCGCCGCCGCAACGCGGCGCGCAGCCGCTGCGGATCGTCGTACGCCGGGTCCGGGCGGTGGCGACCGCCCTGGGCGTTTCCGGACACGGAGCCTCGTTTCCGATCGGGACCGGGCGTCAACGCGCCCCCGGAGAGCCCACTTCCGGGGTGGCGGCGCCGCGGTCCAGGATCTCCTTGCTCAGCTCGTTCTCGAAGGGCACGGGGTAGTTCCCGGTGAAGCAGGCGGCGCAGTGCACCGACGGGTTCCCGGTGGCCCGCAGCAGGCCTTCGAGCGAGAGATAGGCCAGGGAATCGACACGCAGGTAGGTGGCGATCTCGTCCACCGTATGGCTGCTCCCGATGAGCTCCTTGCGCACGGGCGTGTCGATGCCGTAGTAACAGGGATGCGTCACCGGCGGCGAGGCGATGCGCAGGTGCACCTCGGCCGCCCCCGCGGCGCGGATGAGCTTCACGAGCTTCCGCATGGTCGTGCCGCGGACGATGCTGTCGTCGATCACGACGACGCGTTTCCCCTCGATCAGTCTGCGGACGGGATTGAACTTGATGCGCACGGACATGTCCCGGACCTTCTGGGCCGGCGAGATGAAGGTGCGCCCGACATAGTGGTTGCGGATGAGCGCCAGCTCGAACGGCAGGCCGGTCCGCCGGGCATAGCCGAGGGCCGCCGTGTTGCTGGAGTCCGGGACGGCGCAGACGAAATCGGCGTCGGCGGGGCTCTCCTGCCCCAGGATCTCGCCGCAGCGGCGGCGGGTCTCGTCGACGCTGACGCCGAAGATCGTGCTGTCCGGACGCGAGAAGTAGATGTGTTCGAAGACGCACTGGGTGATCTCGCCGCGCGGCGCCAGCCGCCGGCTCGTCAGGCCGTTCCCGTCCAGGACGACCATCTCGCCGGGCTCGATGTCCCGCAGGTAGGTGCCGCCGATGATGTCGAAGGCGCAGCTCTCCGAGGCGATGACGTAGCTGTCCCGGTACCGCCCCAGGCAGAGCGGCCGGAACCCGCGCGGGTCGCGCGCGGCGATCAGCTTGTCGCGGCAGAGCACCAGCAGGCAGTACGCGCCCTTGACCTTGCCGACCGCCTCGGCCACCGCGTCCTCGAAGGACGCCGCGCGGCTGCGGGCGATCAGGTGCAGGATGACCTCGGTGTCGCTGGTGGTCGAGAAGATCGACCCGTCCCGCTCCATCTCGCGGCGCAGGAGGTGGGCGTTGACCAGGTTGCCGTTGTGGGCCACGGCCACCGTGCCGCGGTGGCAGGTGACCTGCAGCGGCTGCGCGTTCTCCAGCTGCGACGACCCGGTGGTGGAATAGCGGACGTGCCCGATGCTGAAGGTGCCGTCGAGGGACTTCACGACGGCTTCGGTGAAGACGTCGGCGACCAGGCCCATGGCGCGGTGCGTGCGCACGGTGTGGCCGTCCGACGTGGAGACGCCGGCGCTCTCCTGGCCGCGGTGCTGCAGGGCGTGCAGCGCGAGCGCCGACAGCTCGCCGGCGCCGGCGCAACCGGCCACGCCGACGACCCCGCACTCCTCGCGCCAGTGGCGCCCTTCCGCACCCATGTCGTCTCCCGTCCCGATTCGGGCTCAGGCGCGGCGCAACCGCGCCGGCGAGGCCAACCAGCCCTGCATGTGCGGGTTGACCAGCAGGCCCTCCCGCGCGCTCCTCGCCTCGACCAGACGCCCGGCCACGGCCGCCGGCTCCGCGGTCCCCGGCGCCAGCGCCAGGCGCCACAGCACGCCGGAGAGCACCGCCGACGTCTCCCCGAGCGGGAAGGCGCAGACGTCGACCACCGCTGCCCCGCCTGCCTTCGCGCCGGCCGGGATCGCGCCGCCGAGCAGGCGGTCGAGCACCTCGTCGTCGCCGGCCGGCAGGTCCGTGGCCGCGACCTCCCCTGGCCAGCCTTCGGGCAAGGGGTCGCCGCGCGCGGGGATCGCCGTCCAGGACTCTCCGGCGCCGCGCAACACGAAATGGGCGAAGTGGTGCTTGTTGGGGTTGAAGAACCGCCCCACCGTCAGCAACCTCTCCACCGATTCGGGCGCGGGCGCGCCGTCGGTCTGCCAGAAGGTGTGGATCTCGGCCCGCGCCAGGCCCACGAGGTGCTCGCCGCCCACCAGGCGACGACGCATGACGCGCTCGGCCGTGGCCGCGTGCAGGTCCACGCCCTTGTGACAGGTCATCAAGGTACGCTGAATGATCATCCTTCGCCTCTCCTAAGGCAAGGACCGTCTCCGGCGACCGGTCCCGTCAACCTTCTGGAATCAGCAGAGTTCCACCAATCGACGCAGGACCGCCAGACCCGGGCCGGCCCCCAGTTGGGCGTCGCGGTCCCCGACCCGTTCCCGTCGCCGCCGGCCCCAGGGATGGTCCAGGTCCTCGGGCACCTGGAACAGCCAGGCCGCCCGTTCGGGGTGCGGCATCATCGCCAGGACGTTGCCCGCGGGGTTGGTCATCGCGGCGGTGGCCAACAGGGACCCGTTGGGGTTGCCAGGTCCGTCCCCCGCCGACGACGCCGCGGCATAGCGGTAGGCCAGCAGGCCCTCGTCCCGCAGGCGGGCGAAGAACGCCGGATCCTCGTGCGTGAAGCGTCCCTCCGCGTGGGCGATCGGCACCGGCAGGGTGCGCGGCAGTCCCTCCAGGAAGCGGCAGCGGCTGCCGGCGATCGCCTCCAGCACCACCCAGCGGGAGAAATAGCCGCGTCGCCCGGGGATGCGGTTCGGCGCCAGGGCCACCTCGACCCGGCCACGGTCGAGGCCTGGCACCAGCCCCGCCTCGACCAGCACCTGGCAGCCGTTGCAGATGCCCAGGATCGGCTTGCCGGCGGCGTCGGCCGCCAGCAGGGCCGCCAGCAGCGGGTCCTTGGCCGCCACCGCACCCGCGCGCACGCGGTCCTGGTAGGAGAAGCCGCCCGGGACCAGGTAGCCGTCGAAATCCGCCAGCTCGGCAGCCGGGCGCGTCCAGCGGAAGATCTCGGCCCGCGCCCCGGCGGCCGTCAGGGCCCGCGCGGATTCGTCCTCGCAGTTCATGCCGGGCAGCTGCAGCACCGCGACGCGGGGCCGCGCACCGGCGACGACGACCACCGGCGCGACCGTTTCGTCGACGACCACCGGCGGCTCGATCCGGTCGGCCGGATCGGGCAGGCCGCGCGCGGCCAGCACGCGGGTCAGGCCCTCGCGCCAGCTCAGCTCCAGCTCGTCGAGCTCGACGACGACGGCCTCGCAGCCGGCGGCGTCGCGGACCGAGATGGCGGCGGCGTCGACGACCTCGCCCAGGAAGGCCCAAGTCGCGCCCGCCCCGGCCAGCAGCACTTCGGCCCGCGCCGCGTCGCGCTCGCGCACCTCCACCACGAAGCCCCCGCGCTCCCCGTACAGGAACTCGCGCAGGGTCAGGCCGCGGCAGGCCGGCGGCACCGCGACGACGGCGCCGAGCGGTTCGCGGCCCCGCGGTCCCAGCGCCATCTCGGCCAGGCAGACGGCCAGGCCGCCGTCGCTCACGTCGTGCGCGGCCTGCAGCAGGCCGGCCTCGGCCAGGTCGCAGACCGCCGCGATCTCGCGCCGGGCGGCTTCGAGATCCGTCGGCGCCAGCACGTCGCGGCCGAAGACGAGACCCGCCTCGGCGGCCAGCGTCGCGCCGGACGCGCCGTCGGGCAGGCCCACGAGGTAGAGCCGGTCGCCGGCGGCCTTCAGCCGCTGGCTGCGGCAGAGCGTCACGTCGGCCACGTTGCCCACGCAGGCGATGATCGGCGACGGGGCCACGGTGCGGCCCGCGGCGCTCTGGTTGTAGAGCGACACGTTGCCCGAGACCACCGGCAGCGGCTCCCCGCCGCGCGCGTGCAGCGTGACGCCGCGGCAGGCGTCGCCGACGCCGCGCACCGCCTCGCGGAACTGGCGGAAGACCTCGGGGTCCTCGGGGTTGCCGAAGTTGAGGCAGTCGGTCACCGCGGCGGGCCGGCCGCCGACGCAGGCCACGTTGCGCGCCGCCTCGACCACGGCGCGCAGGCCGGCCTGGTAGGGGTCGCGCAGGCCGACCAGGGGGTTGCCGTCGACGCTGACGGCCACGCCCAGGACGCTGCCCGGCACCGGGGCCACCACGCCCGCGTCGGCCTCGCCGGGGCGCAGGACGGTGCAGCCGCGCACCTCGGGATCGTAGTGACGGTAGAGGTGCTCGCGCGAGGCCGCGTTGAGGTGCCCCATCAGGCGCACCCACTCGCCGGCTATCTGCGCGTCG
>JAURXS010000061.1 GCA_030654305.1 bacterium
GGCCAGTAGATCGGCTGGTGCATGTGCCACAGGTACGTGGTGTGCACCCCGCCGCCCGCCGCCGCCGCCGCCGCCCACCCCATCACGCAAACCATCGCCACGACACGCTTCATCGGTCTAGCCTCCATCGGATAATCGCTAGTCCGATGATAGCACAACTGACGGGAACAGGAGAGGGCCCGCGGACGGACCGTCTAGCAAGCGGTCCGTTCGCGGGCCCTCTCCTGTTCCCTCTCTAGTCGGGCTGACGGAGTGTCCGGACGAGCGTCGCCCAATTGGGAGCCGACCCGCTCATCAGGATGCCGACCCTGAAGAGCTTCCCGGCGGCCCGCGACATCATCCAGATCGTCGCGCTCATCAGCACCCACGACAGCACGACCTGCCACAGCGGCGGCGATGCCAGGCAGACCCGCATGAACATCAGGATGGGCGAGAACATCGGGATCAGGCTCAGCACCGTGGCCAGGGGGCTGCCCGGGGCCCTGAGCACCAGGGTCATGAGCATCATCGGGATGATCACGAACATCATGATCGGCGTGGCGAAGGGCTGCGCCTCCTGGATCGTGTTGCAGAGCGCGCCGACGCCGGCGTACATCATCGAGAAGAGCAGGAAGCCCAGCACGAAGAACACGACGAACGAGCCCAGGATCATCGGCGTCAGGTAGGAGGCGTCGAAGGAGATGCCGCCCACGCTCAGGCCCTGCCCGGCCATGACGAAGATCGCCGCGGTCCAGATGGCCACCTGCGTGAGGCCGGCGCCGCCGATGCCCACCACCTTGCCGAACATCAGCTGCGAGGAGGGCACGCTGGACAGCAGCACCTCCACCACGCGGCTGCTCTTCTCCTCGATCACCGCGGTCAGGGTCTGCTGCCCGTACACCAGGACCATCATGTAGAGCATCATGATGAGCGTGAAGGCCAGCAGCATGACGCCGCCCTCGTCGCGGCGGGTCGCCTCGCCGGTGTCGCCCACCGACAGCGACTCCCACGCCACCCGCTCGGACAGGTAGGCGTGCAGGGAGTCCGGCACCCCGGCCCGCGCGAAGCGCGCCTGGCGCAGCACGCGGTCCAGCGCCGGCTGCAGGTCGTCGCGCACGATGCTGCCGGAGACCGAGCGGCTGTAGTAGGTGGCCTTCGGCTGCCCGACGAAGTCGTCCCCGATCACGACGCCGCCGTCGAGGCTCTCGTCGCGGATCTGGTCCTGCAGGCCCGCCGTCGCGGCCGCGAGGTCGCCGCCGGTGACCGGCAGGGGGATCAGCGAGACGTGCAGGTCCTCCTGCGCGGACAGGGAGGCGTCCAGGAGCGCGAAGTACTCCCCGCTGGGGTCGATCAAACCGACGGTGTTGCGCGTGTCCACCGACTGCATCGTCAGCATGGGCACGACCATGATCAGGGCCATCAGCAGCGGGATCAGCAGGGTGCTGATCACGAAGCCCTTGGTGCGGACGCGCTCGAGGTATTCACGGCGGATGATGGCGAGCATTTTCACGACGCGGCCTCCGTTCCGGCGGCGGCGCGGCGCTCGCGCACCACGCTCAGGAAGATCTCGTCCAGGGCGGGCCGGTTGGCCGCGAACAGCGTCAGCTGGCCGCCGGCGCGCAGGGCGTCGAGCACCGCGTCGGTGCTCGCCCCGGCCTCCAGGGTCAGCCGCCAGGAATCGTCCTGGAACACGCGGTGGGCGATGCCCGGCAGCCGCGCGGGCGGCTCCTTGCCGCCGGCGTAGGCGACCCGCACCGACTTCAGCGGGAAGTCCGTGCGCACCGCCTCGAGGGTGCCGTCGAGCACCTTGCGGCCGCCCTCGATCAGGCAGACCGAGTCGCACAGCTTCTCCGCCTCGGCCAGCATGTGGGTCGAAAGGATGATGGTGCAGCCGCGGGCGTTCTGCTCGCGGATGACGTCGCGCATCGTCTCGACGTTCAGGGGATCCAGCCCGCTGAAGGGCTCGTCCAGGATCACCAGGTCCGGCTCGAACAGGAACGTGGCCGCGAACTGGACCTTCTGCTGCATGCCCTTGCTCAGGGCGTCGACCTTGCGGTCCTTCCACTCGCCCAGGCCCAGCCGCTCGAGCCAGGCTTCGGCCCGGCGCATGGCTTCCTTCCGCGGCACCGACTTGAGCGTGGCCAGGAAGGCCAGCTGCTCGGCGCACTTCATCTTGCGGTAGAGCCCCCTCTCCTCGGGCAGGTAGCCGACACGGTCCAGCAGCAGACGGTCCAGAGGCCGGCCGTCGAACAGGATCTCGCCGCGGTCGGCCAGGATGATGTTCATGATGCAGCGGATCGTGGTCGTCTTGCCGGACCCGTTGGGGCCCAGGAAGCCGTAGATGCTGCCCCGCGGGATCTCGAGCGAGATCCCGTCCACGGCGCGCACCTGGCCGTAGCTCTTGCCGAGGTCGTTGACGTGCAGGAAGGCCGATGCCATGGGCGTCCTTTCTCTGGGAGTCGGTGGCGGGGCCGATCGTCCAGTCGCGCGGTAGCTTAGGGCAGCGCCGCCCCGGAAGCAAGCCCGCTCACCGGCGCCCGCGAGCGCTGTTCTACGGTGAAAAGGCGCCCCGGTTGCCCCGAAGGCGTCGGAAATGGATGGCGATGACGGTTCGGGGGGAAAAGAACACGGGGCTACCCCCGCCGGTGGCCCCGTGTCTTGGATCCGAGTCGCGGGCGAGGCCCATGACTCGGTCCGAGCCTGCACTCCCGGAGTGCCGCCGCGATCGGCGGCCGGGAGGAAACTTCACTGAGGTCATACTACATGGCGACCATCACGGATCCGTCACGAAGGAGTCAAATCTTCAGGACCAATTCCCGCCGCATTCCCGGCCGGCGCGAGGCCCGCTATCGGGCAGACAGGCGCCGCCGGACCGTGTTACACTTGAGGATGGCAGCGCGATGGCTGCGGAAAGGACCGACGTGAGCGAGACGACCAGGCGGCGGATCCTGCTGATCGAGGACGACCGCGACCTCATCGACCTGATCACCCTGCACCTGCAGGGCGAGGGCTACGACGTGACCGCGGCGCACGACGGGCACCGCGGGCTCGAGGCTTTCGCCGCGTCGGAGTGGTCGGCCGTGGTACTGGACTGGATGCTGCCCGCGATGTCGGGCCTGGACGTGCTGCGGGAGATCAGGGCCGGCGACCGCCAGGTGCCCATCCTCATGCTCACCGCGCGCGGCGAGGAGGCGGACAAGGTCCTCGGCCTGGAACTGGGCTGCGACGACTACATGACCAAACCCTTCAGCCTGCGCGAGCTGACGGCGCGGCTGAAGGTGCTGCAGCGGCGCATCGAGCTGGCGCGCAGCATCGCGCGGGGCAGCGAGCAGGACCTCGTGCTCGAGCTCGGCGAGCTGAGCATCGACCACACCAAGCGGCGGGTCAGCGTGCGCGGCGAGCCGGTCCAGCTGACGCTGAAGGAATACGACCTGCTCTACACCCTGGCCGCGCGGCCCGGGCGCACCTTCTCGCGGACGCAGCTGCTCGACCAGGTGTGGGACCAGGATTCCGACGTTTACGAGCACACCGTCAACTCGCACGTGAACCGGCTGCGCGGCAAGATCGAAGCCAATCCGAACCGGCCCCGCTACATCCTGACGGTGTGGGGCATCGGCTACCGTTTCACCGACGAATTTTGAACTTTGCGAGTTCTGAACACCGCGGATTCCTACCGGACGGGGACCATGAGCCGCTGGACCTTCCACCGCACCCTGCACTTCCGCATCGCCCTGCTGTTCCTGGCGCTGCTGTCGGTCGTGTTCCTGACCTACTCCTGGTGGGTCGAGCGCTCCATGAACCAGGCGCTCTGGCTGCCCGGCGAGGAGGAGTGGTACGACAACCGGCGGGAGGCCGAGGCCGAAAGCCTGGCCGTCCAGATGACGCCGCTGTTCGCCGACAGCACCGCGACCGCGAACGCCCTGGCCGCCTACGGCCGGGCCGTCCGCGGCTTCGACGCCGAGATCGCGCTGATCGGCCCCGACGGCCTGGTGCGCTTCACGACCATGCCCGACAGCCTGAGCCGGGTGCTGGTCTACGTGAGCCCGACCCTGCTGGACTCGATGACCGCCGAGGACTGGGACTTCGAGAGCTACCCCTACCCGGCCGCCATCGACGCCTACGAGAACCGCATCAACGACGTGGTGCCCATCTTCGCCGGCGGCGACTCGACGGCCGCGCCCGACGCCTGGCTGGTGTCGAGCTTCCGGCCCCTGAACGTCTCGATGGAGGAGATCGAGCGCGACGAGCGCACCCGCAACCTGCGCGGCGCCGCCGCCATCCTGCTGTCGTCCTTCCTGGGCGGCCTGGTGATCCTGACCTGGGTCAGCCGCCGCATCCGCGCGCTGTCGCTGGACCTGGCCGCCTTCCGCGACGGCGACTTCGACCACCGCGCCAGCGGCCGCGCCGCCGACGAGATCGGCGCGCTGGAGCGCAGCTTCAACAGCATGGCGGACCGCCTCACGGGCGTCATCGGCCGCTTGCGCCAGTCCGAGGACTACCGCCGCCAGCTGACGGCCAACATCTCCCACGACCTGCGCACGCCCATGGCCTCGCTGCGCGGCTACGTCGAGACGCTGACCCTGCGCGGCCAGGACCTCGACGAGGCGGAGCGCCAGCGCCACCTGCGCACCATCACCGCGAACCTGGACAACCTGGAAGGCTTGATCGAGCGCCTCTTCGAGCTGACCCGCCTCGAGAGCGGACAGGCGGAGTACCGCCACGAGGCGTTCTCCCTCGAGGAACTGGCGGCGGACGTCTTGGGCCGGCTCGAACCGCGGGCCGGGGCGGCGGGCGTCGATTTGGTCCTGGACGCCGAGGCCGGCCTACCGCAGGTCCTCGCCGATCCGCT
>JAURXS010000062.1 GCA_030654305.1 bacterium
GCTCGATTCGGTGCAGACCGACGTCGATGAGCGCGGCGACGTGCTGCACATCAGTATCGTGGAGGGGCCGCAGACGTTCCTCGACGTGGTCGTGGCCGCGGTCGCGGACGACGGAGGCCAAAACGCCGACGGCGACGGCGCCGACGGTGATGGCACGGCAGTTCTGGACACCGTCGAGCTCCTGGCCGATCTCCACTTCGTCGCGGGGGTGGCCGCCCCGGCGGACCTCAACGACCTCGGCACCGACATCTACCTCCTGCGCACCCGCCTGTGGGAGCGCGGGCACATGCTCGCGCAGATCCGGCCCGTGATGACGACTTCGGCCACGGCCGACCCCGCGCGCCGGCTGGCGCACCTGGTCTACGAGATCGCGCCCGGCAAGGTCTACCGGATCGAAGACATCACCGTCGAGGGGCGCCGCCGGACCCGGCTCGACCTGATCGGACGCGAACTGTCGATGAAGCCCGGCGACCTGTTCCGCTGGAGCGAGGTCGAGGCTTCGCAGCGGCGGCTGCTCGACACCTCGCTGTTCCGCGACGTGGGCTTCCGTCCGGTCGACACCGACTCCGTCGCGGGCACGACCCGGCTGCTGGTGGAGGTCGTCGAGCGCAAGCCCGCCTACTACGAGTTCGGTCTCGGCGTCGGCACCCGCGAGCGGATCCGCCTGCTCGTCGCCTGGGGCCACAACAACCTGTTCGGGACCGGCCAGCGCCTGCGCGCGAGCACGCGCACCTCCCTGAACTACGAGGACGTCCAGCGCCTGACCGACGGCCCCGTGCACCCCGAGCTGAACTACCGCTACGACCTGCTGCACACCTACCCCGGCGTGCTCGGCCGCCTGCGGCTCGATTCCGGCGTCTACGTCGGCAAGGAGACGCGCGGCGAGTCGGGGCTGAACCTGATGTCCCGCGGCCTCTCGGTCGGCACGCGGTTCGGGAGCGGCCCGCGCGTCAGCCACGTCGTGGAGGCCCGCATCGAGGAGGTCGACCCCTCCCTGCATCCCGACGCCAAGGCGCCCCTGCGCGCGGCGTTCGAAGCCAGCGACCTGCGCCCGCGGGACACCCGCTCGCTGGGCTGGTCCTTCCAGAACGAGGGGCGCGACGACCCGCTGCGGCCGCGGCGGGGCGCGACGCAGACGACGCGCCTGGAAGTCGCCGGCGGCCCGCTCGGCGGCGACAACTCCTTCGTGAAGGTCTCGGCGAGCTGGCAGGAATACCGGCCTTTCCCCCTGGGCGGCGTGCTCGCCATGCGCGCCAGCGTCGGGACCGTGCGCCCCTACGCCGGCTCCCGGGCCCGCGGCGCCGACGGCGTGCCCTACCAGGAGCGCTTCTTCGCCGGGGGCGCCACCACGGTCCGGGGCTACCTCGAGCGCAGCCTGGGCCCCCAGATCACGGACCAGGCCGTGCTCGATTCGCTGGAGCTCGCCAGCGACGTGCCCCTGTCCAATCAGCCGGCCCGCGGGGGCAACTACCTGCTGCTGACCAACGTCGAGTGGCGCTTCCCGCTGCCCCTGCTGCGGTCCTGGCGCGTCGACGGCGTGGCCTTCGTCGACGGCGGCAACGTCTGGGAGAACGCCCGCGACATCCGGCTGCGGAGCTTCCGCTGGCGGTCGTACGCCCGCGCCTCGCAGGACGACGCGTCGACGAAGCTCTGGGACTACCGCTACAGCGTCGGCTGCGGCGTGCGGGTCGACACCCCGGTCGGCCCCGTCAGGCTCGACGCCGGCTTCCCGCTGAAGCGGGCCCTGCTGTCCGACACCGTGACCGAGGACAAGGTCATCTACCACTTCTCCCTGGGTTTCCCCTTCTGAGAGAGGGCGATGGTCGCGCGCACGACACGCTGGACGCTCCTGCTGGCCTTGGCGCTGTTCCTGGGCGCGGTGGCCTATGTGGGGACCCACCCGCGCCTGTTGGCGCCGTGGTTCGCGCGCCTGGCGACCAACCACCTCCTGCGCGGCAGCGACGGCAGCATCCGCATCCGCGACATCGCGGGCAACCCGCTCACCGGGCTCGAGCTTCACGACGCCACGCTCTCCCTGCACGGCGAGCGGGGCGCCGTGGTCGTGGTGGGCATCGACACGCTGAAGCTGCAGTACGATTTCCGCGAGCTGCTGCGCGGGACGCTCGGCTTGCGCCAGGTGACGGTCGCCGGCGCCGAGATCCGTGCCAGGCGCGGCGCGCCCCGCGCGCCCGGAGAGCCGGCGGTGCCGGGCAGCCCCTTCGACCTGCCGGACTTCCGCGTGGACGACCTGACGGTGCGCCGCGCGCTGCTGGAAGTGTCGGGAGCGGACGGCCGTGTCGAGGAGCAGATCCCGTCGCTGGATTGGCGCGGCGGCGTCCGCGCCGGCGGCGGCCTCGTCCTGGCGTGCCGCGACGCCGACGTCGACTGGGCCTCGCGTTCCACCCGGTTGCAGGACCTGACTGGCTACGTGGAGGTCGACGGCGAGGGCGTCACCGTCCGCCAGCTCAGCGCGCTGGTCAACGGGAGCCCCGTCACCTGCGAGGGAGTCCGCAAGCACGACGGTGACCTCGATCTGGACATCTCCGCCTTGGGCGTCAGCGTGCCCGAAGTCGAGAACCTGATCGACATGACGCTGGGCTTCATCGCCAGCGGCGACGCACAGATGCTCCTGACGGCGCGCGGCGACACCGTACGCTTCGACGTCGCCTTCACGGGGGAACTGGAGGGCTACCGGCTCGACGGCGTGCGCGGCCGTGCGGTCCTGTCGCCGACCGAGCTCGTCTGGGACAGCCTGGAAGGCCGCATCAACGGCGCCTGGTTCAGCGGTGGCGGGGTGTTCGACATCGCCGATCCGCTGGACGTGACCTTCGTGCTGGAGGGCGACGTCGCCGACGTCGATCTCTCGCAGGGCCTGGTGCCCGAGACCGACCTGCCGCCCACGGGCGGGCGGGGCCGGATGTACCTGTGGCGGCGCGACGCCGCCGACCTCACGCAGGTGAGCGGCTGGCTGTGTGACGGCTTCGTCGCCGACGTGCCGTTCGACACCCTGCGCGTGGATGTCGACGCCGATCCGGCCGGCGTCACCTTCCGGACGCTCGACCTGGCCTACCGGGGGCAGCGGGCGCACCTGACCGGCCGCGCCGACAGCGCCGGCGTGTTCGCGGGCCGGGCGACCGTCGACGTCGGGGACTTGGGCCGGTTGCCGCCGCAGTGGGAGCTGCCGGAGCTCCGGGGCAGCCTGAGCGCCGAGGGCGAGGTGACCGGCCGCGATCCCGTCTACCGCTTCTCGGGTGCGGCGGATCTGCGCGCGGCCGGCGTGTCGGCCCTGTCCCTGGACAGCTGCCGGGTGGTGCTGGCGATCGAGGACGTCCTGGGCGAGCCGTCGGTGTCCATGGAGACGGTCGGCGACGGGCTGTCGCTGGCCGGCGTGCCCATGGGCGCCTTTACCGGCGTCGGCGGGGTGTCGCGCGACGCCGTGGTGATCGAGCACTTCCGCACGGTGCGCGGCGACACGACCCTCGTCCTGCGCGGGCGGGGCCGCTTCCACGACGGGCGGGCCGACTTCGAGGTGCCGCAGCTCGAGATCTCGCTCGAGGGCAGCCGCTGGACGCTGTCGGAGCCCGCCCTGTTCCAGACCGGCCCCGGCCGTCTGCAGCTGGATCGCGTCCTGCTGGCTTCCCGCTACGGCGAACTGGACGCGAGGGGCGTCTGGGACGAGCCGGCCGGCACGCTCGACGGCGAGCTCGCGCTCGAGCGTTTCGACCTGGGCCTGGTCAACCTGTTCCTGTCCGGCAACGACGTGCTCAACGGCGAGGTCACCGCCCAGGTCAGCCTCGGCGGCAGCCCGGCGGAACCGCTGCTCGGGCTGGAGGCGAGCTTGAGCGGTTGCCGACTGCCCAAGGCGGATCTGGACAGCCTCTCGATCTCGGTGCTGTTCTACGAGGGCAACCTCGACGTGCGCGCCCTGGACCTGCGCAGCAACTTCGGCCGCGTGCGCGCCCGCGGGATGGTGTCCCACCCCGGAACCGGGCCGCGGGACTTCTGGCCCGGCGCCGCGCTGGACCTCGACCTCGACGTCGAGGACGGCGACTGGGCCTTCCTCGACCAGTTCGCGATCCCCTCGCTGGACCGGCTGGCCGGCGCCTTCGACGGCAGCCTGAAGATCACCGGCGACACCCGCCGTCCCCTGATCGCGGGCGGGATCGAGAGCCGCCCCTTCCACGTCCACTGGCTGCACCTGGACGAGCTGCGCGGGAACGTCGCCTACGCCGACGGCGTGCTGGCCCTGGAAGACCTCGCCGGCCGCCGCGAGACGCTGCCCCTGACCGGCCGCCTCGAGATCCCCCTGCAGCTGGATTTCCTGTCGACGCCCGTCTCGCCGGTCGACGGTCCGTTCCTGATGAGCCTCGCCATCCCCGACGACACCGACCTGGCGCCGCTGGCGCGCACCTGCAACGCCTTCGTCGAGTCGGGGGGGCGCGGCGGCCTGTCGCTCGTCGTTTCGGGACCGGCGAACCACCCCCTGTACCACGGCCGGATCGCCCTGCGCGAGGGATCCTGCGTCCTGCGGGGGTTGAGCGAGGTCTACGCCGGCGTGTCGTGCGACGGCGAATGGGAGGGCGACGTGCTCACGCTCCGCGACATCCGCGCGCGCGAGGGCGCCCGCGGCACGCTGGCGGGCGAGGGCACGCTCACCTTCAAGGGCCTGGTGCTGGAGCGCTTCGACGTCGAGCTGGACGCCGACCGCTTCCTGGTCGCCTCGATCCCGGACCTGCGGGCCCTGGTCCGCGGGCGCGGCATCTCGCTGACCGGCGTCAAGGTGGGCCCCGACGAGCTGCTCGTGCCGAGCTTCGCCGGCGATCTGGAGATCATCGAGGCGCGCTTCTCCGGCGACTTCTCGGAACAGCCGAGCGTGAGCGACCCGCGCGTGGCCACGGTGGCCCCGGACTGGCTGGCGAACCTGCGCCTGCGGGCGCCGCCGCGCAGCTGCCGGGTCGTCAACCGCACGATGGAGCTGTTCCTGAGCGGGGACGTGCGCCTGCTGCGCGACATGGGCGGCATGAACCTCAGCGGCCACCTGAACATCGACCAGGGCCGCCTGCCGGTGTTCAACAACGACTTCAAGGTCAGCTACGGCGGCCTGGACTTCTCGCAGGAGCACGGCGTGATTCCCCAGGTGGGACTCACGGCCGAGACTTCGGTGCGGCTGCCGGCCGCCAGGGAAGGCGGCTCGCGCCTGCTGGAGAAGATCTACGTGGACGTGACGGGCTCGGCGCTGGCACCGCAGGTCGCCTTCCGCTCCGAAAGCGGCTACGCGCGCAGCAACATCGAGCGCATGCTGCTGGGCATGACGCCGAACGTCTCGGACGAGCCC
>JAURXS010000063.1 GCA_030654305.1 bacterium
TGGTGCCTCCACGTCTATTCCTTCGACGACAGCCTGCTGGCCCTGGAAGAGGTCGCCGTCATGGCCGGCCGGGGCGTCGTCGGGCTGATCCATGCCGAGGACTCCGGTCGCCGGCACCTGTTCCGGATCTACGCGGGGAACTTCCCCGACCGCGCCGCGGCCCGTGCGGCGCAGGACGAACTCTTCGCGCGCCTGCGGACGGACTGGGCCCAGCCCGTCGCCGCGGAACGCCTGCGCTGACGCGGCCCGGCCGCGGCGAACCCAGAAGGACACGCACGTGAAACTGAAGCGGGTGGAACTGCAGGGATTCAAGTCGTTCGTCGACCGCACGGTGCTGGAATTCGACCAGGGCATCACCGCCATCCTGGGGCCCAACGGCTGCGGCAAGAGCAACATCGTCGACGCGATCCGCTGGGTGCTCGGCGAGCAGTCGGCGAAGCAGCTGCGCGGCACGGTGATGGAGGACATCATCTTCAAGGGCACGGCCCGGCGCAAGCCGGTCGGCCTGTGCGAGGTGGCGCTGACCTTCACCAACGACAACCGCGCCATGCGCATCGAGTACGACGAGGTGACGATCAAGCGCCGGGTCACGCGCGACGGCTTCTCCCAGTACTACCTGAACGACGCGCCGGTCCGCTTGAAGGACCTGCGCGACCTGTTCTTCGACACCGGCGTCAACAACACCGCCTACAGCGTCATCGAGCAGGAGAAGATCGGGCGCATCCTGAACGAGAACAGCCAGGAGGTCCGCCTGCTGGTCGAGGAGGGCGCCGGCATCGTGCGCTACAAGGCCCGCCGCAAGGAGGCCCAGCGCAAGCTCGACCAGACCGAGCAGGACCTGCTGCGCCTGCGCGACATCAGCGAGGAGATCGGCCGCGAGGTGCGCTCGCTGCAGCGGCAGGTCGGCAAGGCCCGCCGGTACCAGCGGCTCTACGCCCAGTCGCGGGCCCTGGACCTGCTGCTGGCCGGCCGCGCCGTGCGCCGCATGGACCAGCGCGAGCTGGAGCTCCGCGAGCGGCGCCAGGAGCTGGCCGTGCTCGCCGAATCCGACAGCGGCGAGCTGGCGGAGCTGCGGGCGCGCATCGAGGCCACCCGGCCCGCCGTCGACGAGCGCGAGGCCGAGCGCCACGGCCTCGAGGAGTCGCTGCAGGCCTTCGAGGAGCAGCTGCGCGCCGTGGAACAGAAGTCGCTGCTGCTCGAGCACCGCATCGGCGACCACCAGCGTCGCCTGCAGGAGAGCACCGAGTCGGTGGCCGACATCTGCCGCCGCCGCGAGACCGCGCACGCGGAGCTGCACGACCTCGCGGACCGCAAGCAGGGCCTGACGGCGCGCTCCGCGGACCTCACCGCCGATCTCGCGCGCCTGCAGGAGGACCTGCAGCTCATCGAGTCGCGCTACGACGCCGACCGCGGCGCCCTGGAGAAGGCGTCCCAGCTGAACCTGGAGTTCATCGAGACGGACAACCGCCGCAAGTCCGAGCTGCGGGAGCTGGAGATCCGGCGCGAGAACCGCCACGAGCGCCTGCGGGTCCTCGAGCAGGAGACCGCGCAGCAGCAGGAGGCGCGGCGCCGCGAGGAGGCCCGGCTGCAGGAGGCCGCCGCCCGCCAGACCGAGCTGGCTGAGGCCCGCCGCGGGCTCCTCGGCGAGCTGTCCGATGCCGAGCGCAGGCTCCAGGAGTCCCAGGCCGAGCGCGCCCGCCTGCGCGACGAGGTCTCGCTGCGCGAGGCGCGCAGCGAGTCGCTCCGCTCGCGCCACGAGCTGCTCAAGCGCATCACCGAGAGCCTGCACGGCTACGGCGGCGCCGCCCGCGAGGTGTTGCAGACGCGGCGCGGGGATCCCGGGATCCTCGGCAGCCTCGCCGAGCAGCTGACCGTCGACGAGGGCTGGACCGCGGCCTTCGAGACCCTGCTCGGCGACGTCCTGGATTCGGTCGTGGTGAGCGACGACGGCAAGGCGCTCGACCTGGTGCGCCTGGTGCGCGAGGCGGAGAAGGGCCGCGCCAGCTTCCTGGTGGCCGACGCCCGCCCGGGCGTCGCCGGCCCGCCGCCGCCGCCGTCGGGACGCCCCGCGACCGACCTGGTGCGCGGCGACGGCGCGGCCACGCCCCACCTGCGGCGGCTGCTGTCGCGGGTCTGGGCCTTCGAGACGGACGAGGCCGCGCTCGACGCGGCGGCCCGCCACGGCGCCGGCGACCCCGTCGCCTGCCTGTCCCGCACCGGCCTGCTGATCACCAGCGACGGCCTGGTGCGCGGCGGTCGCGGCAAGAGCGAAGAGGTGAGCCTGCTCGGCCGCGGCGAGAAGCTGGAGCGGCTGCAGGAGGACCTCGCCCGGCTCGCGCAGGAGATCGCGGAGCACACCGCGCGCGTCGCGGACGCCGTGCAGGCCGAGCAGACGGAGCGGGCCCGGATCCAGGCGGGACGCGGGCGGATGGAAGATCTGGACCGGCGCCTCGGGCGCGTCCACGTCGACGAGGCGGAGGCGCGCTCGCGCATCGACGGCGCGCAGCAGCGCCTGGCCGCCATCGCCCGTGACGCCGAACTCGCCCAGGACGGCCTGCGCGAGCTGGCGCACCAGGAGGCCGGCCTGCGCGGCAACCTGGACGAGAGCGGGCGCCTGCGCAGCGACAGCGGTGTGCGCGTCGACGAGCTGCGGTCGGCCGTGAAGCAGAGCGAGCAGGCGCGCGAGGCGGCGCGGGCCGAGGCCGGCGAGAAGAAGCTGCTGCAGTCGCGCCACCAGGGCGAGCTGCGCGAGCTGGAGGCGGCGCTGGCCCACCGCCGCGAGTCGGTGGCCGAGATGACGTCGGCCGAGGAGCGCCTGCGCCAGGAAATCGTCTCGCTGCGCGAGGAGCTGGCCGGGATGGAGGAGGAGATCGTCAGCCGCCGCGCCCAGCTGGAGGCCGGGCTCGACGAGCGCGAGCGCCGCCGCCTGCTGGTCCAGGCCAGCGCCGAGGCGATCTCGGGCCTGCACCAGGAGACCGCCGCCTGGCACGACCGCGTGCGGGCGATCGAGTCCCAGCGCACCGCCTGCCGCGACGAGTCCCACGGGCTGGAGACCGAGCAGGCCACGATGGAGGTCCGCCGCGCCAACCTCGTCGAGCGGATCGAGGAGCAGTACAAGGGCCGCTTCCGCGAACTGGTGCGCGCGGTCGACCCCGAGGCCCTGCCGCCGGAGCTGGAGCGCGACGGCGACGTCTTCCAGGAGGAGCAGGCGCGGGCCCTGCTGGAGGACTCGCGCGCGAAGCTCGAGGAGCTCGGCGCGGTCAACCACCTGGCCGTCGAGGAGTACGAGCAGAAGCGCGAGCGGCTGACCTTCCTCGAGGAGCAGGTCGCCGACGTGGAGGCCGCCCGCAAGGACCTCGCGCAGACCATCGACAAGATCAACCGCACGGCGCGCAAGCTCTTCCAGGAGACGTTCGAGGAGATCCGCCGCAACTACGTGGCCGTGTTCCAGACCCTGTTCGAGGGCGGGCGCGCCGATCTCGAGCTGGAGCAGACGGACGACCCCCTGGAGTCGAACATCAACATCGTGGCCCAGCCGCGCGGCAAGCGCGTCGACCACATCCGGCTGCTGTCGGGCGGCGAGCGCTGCCTGACCGCGCTGTCGCTGCTGTTCGCGGTCTACCTGGTGAAGCCGTCGCCCTTCTGCCTGCTGGACGAGGCCGACGCGCCGCTGGACGACGCGAACGTGCAGCGCTTCGTGCGCCTGCTGCGCGAGTTCTCCGCCAAGACCCAGTTCCTGGTCGTCACCCACAACAAGCTGACGATGGAGACCGCCAACCACCTCTACGGCGTGACGATGATGGAGGAAGGCGTCAGCAGCCTGGTCTCGGTCAGCTTCCGCGACGTCGCCGAGGCCGGCAGCGACGCCGACCTGGGCCAGGCGATCGCGGCGCGGCGCCGGCAGATCGACGAGTCCGCCGAGGAGCGCGCGGTGCTGGCGACGCCGCCCGGCACCGACGTCTCCGCGAGCCGGTTCGTGCTCGACGCCGATGATGCCGACGACGAGGCCGACGACATCGACGACGTCGCCGACGACGCCGCCGACGACGACGAGGACCTCGACGCCGCCGACGAAGCCGGAACCACTGCCGGCGCGACTTCGCCGCTCGCCATGGAGGCGGAGTAGATGTTCGGCGCCATCGATCGCCTGCGGCAGGGGCTGCGCAAGACCCGCGACAGTATCGTCGGCCGGCTCGGTGAGCTGTTCGCCGGCAAGGTGCGCCTCGACGCCGCGACCCTCGACGAGATCGAGGCGCTGCTGATCTCGGCGGACCTCGGGGTCAAGGCCAGCACGCGCATCGTCCAGTCCATCGAGAAGCGCCTGAAGGAGACCGGCGGCGAGGCCACGCTCGAGGGCGTCACCCAGGTGATCCGCGCGGACATCGCCGCGATCCTGCGCGAGGCGCAGACCAGCGTGAAGGTGCGCAGCTGGGACGAGGCCGGCGAGGCGCCGGCGCGCGGGCGCAAGGCCCGGGCGGCCCGGACCGCACAGGCGCCGGCGGCG
>JAURXS010000064.1 GCA_030654305.1 bacterium
GGACCGTCGGCACGATGACCTTGCCCAGGATCTGCAGCCTGCCTGCACCCAGGACGGCCGCGGCCTCCTCGACCTCGGCGTCGAGGTCCATCAGCGCCGGCTGCAGCGTGCGCACGACGAAGGGCAGGCCGATGAACACCAGCGCCACGGTCACACCCAGGGGCGTGAACGCCACCGGCAACCCCAGCGGCGCGAGCAGGCGCCCGACCCAGCCCTGGGGCGCGAACAGGGCCGTCAGGGCGATGCCCGAAACGGCCGTCGGCAGGGCGAAGGGCAGATCGACCAGCGCGTCGACGACGCGCTTGCCGGGGAACTCGTAGCGCACCAGGGTCCAGGCGACGAGAAAACCGATGACCGCGTTGATCGCCGCGGCGATCAGCGACGCCCCGAAGCTCAACCTGAACGCGGCCAGCACCCGGGGCGTCGTGACCGTCTCCCAGACCCCGCCGAAACCCAACCCGGCCGATCGCACGAACAGGCCCATCAGCGGGATCACCACGACCACGCTGACCATGAACACGGTGATCCCGAGCGTCGGGCCGAACCCGGGCAGCACGCCGACGCGGCGCCTGGTTCGGCCGGGCTTCACTGGCTGCCCGCCGTGATCTGGTCGAAGACCCCGCCGTCGTCGAAGTGGACCCGCTGCGCCTGCTGCCAGCCGCCGAAGACGTCGATGGTGATCAGGTCCAGGGCGGGGAAGCGGGCCATGTCCGCCGCGTCGGCATGCTCGGGAGAGACGGGCCGATAGTAGTGTCGGGCCGCCAGACGCTGCCCCTGCGGCGAGTAGAGGAATTCCAGGTACGCCTGCGCGACCTCGAGCGTCCCGTGCTCCCGGGCCCAGTGGTCCACGACCGTCACCGGCGGTTCGGCCAGGATGCTGACCGAGGGCACGACGACCTCGAACTCGCCGGCGCCCAGCTCGGCGACGGCGAGGAAGGCCTCGTTCTCCCAGGCCAGCAGCACGTCGCCGATGCCGTTGCGGGCGAAGGTGTTGGTCGAGCCGCGGGCGCCCGAATCGAGCACCGGCACGCGCTCGAACAGCTCGCTCACGAAGCTCCGCGCCGCGGCCTGCGCCGCCTCGACCTCGGCCGCGGCCGCCGGTTCGTGCAGCTTGGCCAGGTCGCCGAGTTCGCGGCGCAGGACGTAGGCCCAGGCCGCCAGGTAGTTCCAGCGCGCGCCGCCGGAGGTCTTCGGGTTCGGGGTCACGATCGCGACGCCCGGCTTCAGCAGGTCATCCCAGTCGCGGATCTGCTTCGGGTTGCCCTTGCGCACCAGGAAGACGATCGTCGAGGTGTAGGGCGACGAATTGTGCGGCAGGCGCTGCTGCCAGTCCGCCGGCAGGTAGCTCGTGTGCTTCGCGATGGCGTCGATGTCGTAAGCCAGGGCGAGGGTGACGACATCGGCCTGCAGGCCGTCGATCACGGCGCGGGCCTGCTTCCCGGCCCCGCCGTGGGACTGGTGCACGGTCACGGCCTGCCCCGTCTTCGCCAGCCAGTGGGCGGCGAAGGCTTCGTTGACGTCGCGGTAGAGCTCGCGCGTGGGGTCGTAGGACACGTTCAGCAGTTCGACCGGCTTGGGCGCCCCGCGGGCCGCGCCCGACAACAGGACCGCGACGACGGCCAGGACGAGGACGGCGGTGATGCCCAGGACGCGGATTTTCATGGCTTGCCCTCCGGTGCGGACCCCGACGAGATTCTAGCCCG
>JAURXS010000065.1 GCA_030654305.1 bacterium
GGTCCCGCGGGCCGCCGTCTGCTGGACCGCGCCCTGACCCGCCTCGGGCGCGCCCTGGACGTGACGGTAGGGCCCGACGGCGGCCACGCCTCGCGGCGCCCGGACCAGGCCCTGGAGCTCCTGTTCGACCTGCAGACCCTGGACGAGGCCCTGGTCCAGCGGGGGATGGCCGCGCCGGACGGCGTGCAGCGGGCCATCGACCGGCTGGCGGCCACGGTGCGGTTCTTCACCCTGGCCGACGGGTCGCTGGCGACGTTCCAGGGCGGCCGGGCGCGCGCCCCCGCCTATGTGGCCGCCGCCCGGGCGCAGGACGAGACCGGCGACCGGCCCACCGCCAAGGACTGCGGCGGCTATCAGCGGATGGATTCGCGCGTGGTGCAGGTGATGGCCGATGTGGCCCCGCCCGCCGCCGGCCCCTGGAGCGAGCAGGCCTGCGACCAGCCACTGGCCATCCAGGTGCTGGTAAGCGGTCGCCGGCTGATCGATGCGGGCGCCGGCCGGGTCATCGCGGCGGCCTCCACGGCCCAGGTCGGCGAGGGCGGCCACGGCCGGATCCTGAACGGATTTCCCGCCCGGGTGCTGGGCGCGCGCCTGGTGGACGCCCAGGCTCCCATAGACGCCCAGCGGCACGAGGCGCAGGGGGCGGTGTGGCTCGACCTGGCGCATCACGGCTGGATGCGCCGCCATGGCCTGATGCATCAGCGACGGCTGTATCTGGACGTGGACGCGGGCGAACTGCGCGGCGAGGACCGGCTGACCCCCACCGCCAAGGCGCAGGGTCCGGACGGCCGCCACTTCGTCCCCTTCGCCATCCGATTCCCGCTGCACCCCGGCGTGCAGGCCCTGGTTTCGCAGGATCGCCGTAGCGTGCTGCTGCGTCCGGCCGGGGCGACGGAAGGATGGATCCTGCGCAACGACAGCCTGGACATCTCGCTCGAGCCCCTGCCGGGCGGCCGGCGGCCGGGCCTGCAGCTGGTGATGCACGGCCAGCGGCGGGCGGACTCGGGCGCGCGGGTGCGGTGGAAGCTCGCGGCGGCGCGCCAGCAGATTGACGGACCCCGGCCGGCGGCCTAATCCGGCGGCATCCCGCGTGACTGGCGACTTGAGGTGG
>JAURXS010000066.1 GCA_030654305.1 bacterium
CCCAGCAGGCTGGTGCGGGTGCTGGCGCGGATGCCGCCGTTGCGCTCGATGCGCTCCTTGAGCACGCGCGCCTCGTCCGGGCCGGTGGCCGACAGGTAGATGCGGATCGGCTCGCCGTCGTGCAGCTCGAGCCCCTCCTGACCTTGCTCCAGCACGCGGCGCAGGCGCTTGTCGTCCGACAGCGCGGTCATGCGGCCGGTCGCGTCCATCAGGTCCAACAGGGCGTTCATCAGGCGGCCCACGCCCAGGTCCTTCATGGCGGCCAGCGCCTGGCCGGTCTTGGTCTCGGCGAACCTGGTGCGCCACAGCCAGCCCAGCACCTCCGGCGACGCGGTCGGGTGGGACATCACGTCCTCGAGGGCCGCGACCAGGACGGGCTCCTGCCCGGCGGCGAGCAGCTCGCGCGCCATCATGTCGGCGGTCATCCGGCCGGTGCGGGGCAGCACCCGCCCCCAGAAGACGGTCCACTGGTCGGCCGGCAGGGTCTTGCGGACGAAGGCCAGCACCAGCTGGAGCAGCCGATCGCCGAGGTGCGAGGGCAGCACCGCCGGCTCGTGGATCCGCTGGATCACCTGCGCGGCGGCCCGCGGGTTCACCTCCACGACGTCGCCGCCCAGATCGGCGGCCTCGGCGTGGAGGGCCAGGCAGGCCAGCGTCAGCGCGGCGTCCTTCTCCAGCAGCGGCCCGGCCAGGCGCGCGGCGGCGTTGCCCAGCTCCCCGACCATCGCGCGCGAGACGGACTTGTCGCGGCGGGCCTCGCCGAGCCGCTCCAGGATGAACTGCAGCCGCGGCGCGGGCTCGGTCAGGCCGCGCAGCTGTTCGCGCACGCGCTCCTCGTAGGAACTCTCCTGGCGCAGCAGGTGGAACGTCGGCTGCCCGGTGCCGGTCATCTCGATCCGGCTGGAGGTCTTCAGGGCCGGGCGGGCCTTCTTCCACCAGTTCGTCCAGCCGTCCTCGCCGTGGAGCGCGATGTAGTGGGTGCGCAACTCGCGGTGGGCGAGGGTCCGGTCGCGGGTCGACATCAGCGCCTTGACGACGAACGACTCGGGCTCGGTGGCGGCCATGCGGCGCAGCTCGTCGGGCCGGTAGAGCAGCAGCGACGGGAAATGGTCCGGCGGCAGGACGATCACCTCGCCGACGCGGGCCCGTTCCAGGACTTCGCGCCGGCCGCTGAACGAGACGGTCAGCTTGGTGTGCTCGGCGTCGACCTCCTCGACCATGCCGGGCTCGAGGTGGGA
>JAURXS010000067.1 GCA_030654305.1 bacterium
CTGCCCGAGGCGATCGCCACCGCGCAGCGTTCCCTGGAGATCCTGACCAGGGTGCTGCCCGCAGACCACCCGTCCCCGACCTATCCCCAGGTCTACCTGGCCAACATGTACCGCGACGCCGGCGAGCCCGCCCGCTCCCGGACGCTGCTCGAGGCGGCGCTGACCGTGCGCGCGCGGGTCTTCGGCGACGACAGCCCGCAGGTCCTGGAAGTGGTGATCGAACTGGGCAGGATCAGCGCCATGCAGGGAAGGCGGGAGGAGGCACGCGCGCACTACGAGCGGGCGCTGCGGATCGCCGATCAGGGCGCAGGCACCGCCGACGAGCTGTCCACGATCCGGGCGGAGCTGGCTTCGGTCCGGGATGGATAGACGAGGCACGGAGCCCGGCGCGGATCGCTAGCCGGCGAAGTGCTGATGGACCTTGGCGACGATCTGCCGGTCCGTCATCTTGTCGGTCTTTTCGACCCCCACGACGCGCTTGTCGAGTTGGCCGCCCTCGAGCCGCGCCTTCAGTTCGTTCTTCGCCTCGCCCGGACCGAAGATCAGGATGGACTCCGCATCGCGCAGGCACGCGATGACCTCGTCGTAGTAGACGTTGAGATGCCCCGTCAGGGCCCGCTGGCGGCTGTCGTCCGCGGGCACCCGCGTCGGCTCGAAGGAGCCCTTGAGGGGTGAATCGCCGGTGCGTCGCAGCTGCTTCTCCACCTTCGACTCGATCAGCGTGGTCGCATCCTCTTTGCCGTTGACGGCCACGACGACGGCCTTGCGGTGGTCGATCCACAGACCCGTTTTCATCGAGCGCTCCTTGGACGGCTGGTTCGGCTTGACGCCGCGGTCGCCGGCGGGCCGCGAAGCGGCTCGTCCGGCTCACCACAAGTTAAGCACAATACCGGAAAGGTCGAATAGGGCCTCAACACTGCGGGCGTCTGCGCCGCGCTGCGTTCTCCGCGATCCGCGCCCTGACCAGCTTGCGAATCAGCGCCGCCGCTTGGCCGCTGGCCTCATCGCCGTGGCCCCCTTCCGCGTCAATCGGCGGCGGCCGCGCGGATCTCCGCCAGGAACAGCTCCCCGTACCGCCGCAGCTTCGTCTCCCCCACCCCGCTCAACAACAGGAAGGCTTCGGGCGACGCCGGCCGGTGCTGCGCCATGGCCGCCAGGGTGCGATCGTGGAAGATCACGTAGGGCGGCACGCCCTGCTCCACGGCCAGCCCGTGCCGCAGGACGCGCAGCCGCTCGAAGAGCGCGGCGGTGGCCGCGTCGACCTCGACGTCCGCATCGACGGTCAGCGCGGCCGGCGTCTTGCGCTTGCGCTCCTTCGCCGCCGTGCGCGTCAGCACGTCGCGCCGCAGGCGCAGCTCACGCCCCCCGTTGAGCACGGGACCTGCGGCCGCCGTCAGGCGCAGGCCGCCGTAGCCCTCGGGATCCAGTGCCAGCAGGCCCAGCGCGACCAGCTGCCGGAACACGCTGCGCCAGCCGAAGTCGTCGAGCTCGCCGCCGATCCCGTAGGTCGATAGGCGGTCGTGACCGAAGCGCCGCACCCGCTCGTTCTCGTTGCCGCGCAGCACGTCGATCACGTGCTGGGCGCCGAAACGCTGCCCCGTGCGGGCCACGCACGACAGGGCCTTCTGGGCGACCACGGTGCCGTCGTAGGTGTCCGGCGGTTCGAGGCAGGTGTCGCAGTTGCCGCAGGGCTCGGGCATGACCTCGCCGAAGTAGGCCAGCAGGCGTTGGCGGCGGCAGTCGGTCACCTCGCAGTAGCCGAGCATGGCGTCGAGCTGCTGCAGGTTGCGCCGGCGGTGCATCTCGTCGCCCTCGGAGGCGTCGACGAGCTTGCGCAGCATCACCACGTCCTGCAGACCGTAGCAGAGCCAGGCGTCGGCGGGCAGGCCGTCGCGGCCGGCGCGTCCCGTCTCCTGGTAGTAGCCCTCGACGCTCTTGGGCAGGTCGAGGTGGGCCACGAAGCGCACGTCCGGCTTGTCGATGCCCATGCCGAAGGCGATGGTCGCGCACACCACCAGGCCGTCCTCGCGCCGGAAGCGTTCCTGGTGGCGGCGGCGGGTCGCGGCGTCGAGCCCCGCGTGGTAGGGCACCGCGGGGATGCCCTGCTCGCTGAGGAACTTCGCCGTCTCCTCGGTCTTCTTGCGCGCCAGGCAGTAGACGATGCCCGCGTCGCCGGCGTGCTCGGCGCGCAGGAAGTCCAGCAGCTGGCGGCGCGGGTTGTCCTTGGGCACGACGCGGTAGCGGATGTTCGGCCGGTCGAAGCCCCCGATGAAGACGCGCCCGCCCTGCAGCCGCAGGTTCTGCAGGATCTCCTCGCGGGTGCGCTCGTCCGCCGTCGCGGTGCAGGCCAGGCGCGGCACGTCCGGGTAGCGTTCGGCCAGGACGTCGAGCTGCAGGTACTCCGGGCGGAAGTCGTGTCCCCACTGGGAGACGCAGTGGGCCTCGTCGATGGCGAAAAGGGCCAGGCCCGACCGCGACGGCGCCCGGGTGACCTCGTCCAGCAGTTCGAGCGTGCGCTCCTGCAGCAGGCGCTCGGGCGCCACGTAGAGCAGGTCCAGTTCGCCGCGCAGCAGCTGCGCTTCGACCCGACGCCCCTCGGCGACGCTCAGGCTGGAGTTCAGGAACGCCGCGCGCAGGCCGAGCTGCCGCAGGGCGTCCACCTGGTCCTGCATCAGGGCGATCAGGGGCGAGACCACCACGCCGGTGCCGTCACGCAGCAACGCGGGGATCTGGTAGCAGAGGGACTTGCCGCCGCCGGTGGGCATCAGCAGCAGGGCGTCGCCGCCGTTGGTCAGGTGGTCGACGACCTCGGCCTGGTGACCGCGGAACTCGGGGTAGCCGTAGACGGATTTCAGGATGTCCAGGGCGGTGCGTTCCATGGGGGCAGGCTAGCCAGAAGCGGGCCGCGGGGCAAGGCCGCAACGGCGCTGCCCCGCACATCACGCGCCACGGGCGCGATCTCACCTATAGATCCGCTTCACCTCTCCCCACGACGCCTCCGCCGCCGCCGTCGGCGCCCCCTCGGTCACGACCCAGGCGCCGGGGTTCCAGCTCGCCACGAACGACTGGGTGCCGTAGCTCGTCATGATGTGGAAATAGGGATCGATGTTGGCCTCCAGCAGCAGCCCGTCGGGCTGGGTGGCCTGCTCGTAGTAGCCGATCCAGCGCGGCTCGCCGACGCCGGCCTGGAACTGCGGCGCGCCCAGGATCTCGACCAGGGAGACGTCGCCCGCGGACAGCCGTCCGACCAGCGCCGCGACCTCGGCGGCGGTGGCCCAGCGCCAGCCGGGATTGACGGTCAGCCAATCCGTCACCTGATCGCGGGTGAGGCCGACGAACAGGGCCGGGTCGCACCAGTACAGGCCCGAGCCCCCGTCGTGGAAGAGCTGCCGGTGTGCGCCCTGATCCGTGAGGCGCGGCATCGTGGTCGGGTCGGCGGCGTTCACGAACCAGCCGCCGGGACCCCAGATCTCGACACCGGACTGGCTGCCGGACTGGGTCAGGACATCGTACGGTTCGGTGTCCGACTGGATCAACCAGCCGTCGGGAATGGTGGCCGCGTAATAGCCGATCCAGCGGGGACCGCCGGCGCCCACGATGAACTGGGGGGCGCCCATGACGTCCACGAGGTCGAGCCCGGCCGGCGCCGTGCTGCCCAGCAGCGCGTCGATCTGCGCGCTCGTGGCCCACGCCCAGCCGGTCGAGTTGCGGGTGATGAACACGTCGAGCGCGGTGCGGTCCGTGTCCGTCAGCACGTCGGGGTCGCACCAGGTGAGACCCGTGGCCGTGTCGAAGAAGAACTCGCCGAAGGCGCCGCGGTTGGACAGTTCCGCGGCGAGCGCGCCTCCGGCGCACGCCACGAGAATCGCCGAGCCGAATAAGAGAGTGCGAAGTTTCATGACCGCAGCTCCTTCCCGCGATGGACCGTCGAGGCGATGAACACCTGCTCTCATATCACCGCGGACGAGCAATCTCAACGTGAATCATGCCCGGCCGTCATTCCATCAACCACGCGACCGCCTGTCCTCGGTCCTCGAACAGGCGGACGCAGAGGCCGCGATTGCGACAGACGTTATCCCAGAACCTGACGTTTTCGAAGGCTTCGTGCCCCTTCGGCAACAGGACCGCCTCCCTGGCGGCGCCGTCGGGATCGTTCGCCAGGAAGGCCTCGACCATCGCGTACAGGTCGACGACCGAATGCCCACCGGCAAGTTCCGTGCAGTCGGCCAGCAGGCGGGTCACGCCACTGGCGCGGGAGGTCATGATCGTTTCACGGACGAGCAACGACAGTGATTCCGGAGACACTACGCCGCGGTAACTCGTCTCGATGATGGGATGATCGTGAAGAACCTGCACGGACCCGGGCATGACACCCTCCTGCGTTCGCGGACAGAAGCGCATGACCCGACGGGCGGGCCGCGATCGGTCGAAAAACGAATGGGCGATCTGTCGGGCAGATGGATATACGGGACATTCATCGAGGATCAGCTCGCCGTTTGCAAGCGGAAACAACGCCGCGTCCGGCGACGGCCGCCCGGGGGGCGGCTTCACCGGGAAGCGGATTCCCGGTGAAGCCGCCGGACGGTGGCCGCGATCCCCTTGCTATGGCACGAACGAGAGCTTGATCGCGAGCGGTGCGGAACCGGCGCTCAGCCTTGCCACGTAGACGCCGCCCGGCAGCGCGCGGCCCGCATCGTCGCGCCCGTCCCAGATGACGGAGGCGGGACCGGCCGGGCGCGACTCGTCCAAAAGGCCGCGCACCCGGCGGCCGCGGGCGTCGAAAACGACCAGGGTCGCGCGGGCGGGGGCCGACAGCAGGAACGAGATC
>JAURXS010000068.1 GCA_030654305.1 bacterium
CCGGGTTCTCCGGCGGCGGCGCCGGCGAGGGCGGCGGCGCGGACTAGACGCTGGGATCGATGTGGAGAGGATCAGCGGGGCGGCGTCGGTGCGACGTCGCCCCGCAACTGCAGGCGGGCCTGTCGCAGGAAGTTGTCGGCGAGGGCCGCGTTCCGGGCGCGACCCGGCCCCGGGCGCAGCGCCAGCAGGCGGCGGGCCGCACCCTTCAGCCCGTATTCCAGGCACATCGCCGCGCGGAACAGCGGCACCCACCGGGCGCCGCGGTGCTTCGCCACGAACAGGCGGTAGGAGTGCTGGAACTGCGCCAGCGCGAAGTCGCCGGCGCGGGCCGCGGCGCGCCCCTCCAGGTGGACGACCTCGGCGCCGGCGTAGTGGTAGACGTCCCACCCCAGCCGCGCGGCGCGGGCGCACCAGTCGGTCTCCTCGAAGTACAGGAAGAACCGCTCGTCGAGCGGGCCCACCTCGCGCAGCGCCTCCGCCGAGATCATCATGCAGGCGCCGGCGACGTAGCCGACCTTGAGCGTCCGGTCGTCGCGGTCGGGGATCCGGGCGAACGTGGCCCGGCGCAGGCGGGGCGGCCAGCGGCGCCGGGGGGGACCCAGCAGTTCCAGCAGGTGGTAGCGCAGGGCCGGCAGGTTGCCGTACGAGATCGTGATCCCGCCGTCGGCGTCGGTCAGCGTGGGGCCGACCGCGGCCGCCCGTGGCGTCGCGGCGAGGAAGGCGTGCAGCGCCGCGAGCGACCCGGGTCGGCAGACCGTGTCCGGGTTCAGCAGCAGGACCGCCGTGCCCTCCAGCCGCCGGAGCACCAGGTTGTTGGCGGCCGCGAAGCCCAGGTTGCGGCCTGCGTCCACGAGGTCCACCCAGGGGAACTCGCGGCGGACGAACTCGACCGAGCCGTCCGACGATCCGTTGTCCACGACGTAGGTGCGCGCGGGCAACCCGGCCAGGGCGGCCTCCAGGGAGGCCAGGCACGGGCCGAGCAGGTCGCGCGTGTTCCAGTTGACGATGATGATCGACAGCGCCGGCGTCATGTCCCGCACCCGGTCCGTCCGAGGTCGCGCTCGCCCATGGGCCCCCTCACCGCGGCTTGACGGCGCGGGCGATCAGGAACAGCCCGGGCCGGTCCGGCGGGCAGGCCGCCTCTTCCCGGAAGAAGCGCCGCGTCAGCGCGGCCGTGCGCGGGCGGCCGAAGTTGAAGCCCCGCTCGATCCCGCGGCGGAACAGCGCCACGGCGAAGGGGCTCCTGAAGACGGGCTCCACGACGACGTCCCGGAACCCGACGGACCGCAGGAGGTCGCGCAGCTCGTCGCGGCGGTAGTACTGCTGCACGGCGTGCTCACGCCGGTGCCGCTCGACGAGGGCGGCGTCGGTGATCGCCTCGAGCGCGTCCACCGAGAAG
>JAURXS010000069.1 GCA_030654305.1 bacterium
CGCCGCCGCGGCGGCGCAGGTCGGCGACCTCGTCGGCCAGCGGGCGCGGGGCCAGCGGCGCGGCGTGCTTGACGCGCACGTCGGCCAGGATGCCGACGTCCGGCGCCAGCTGCCGCCGCAGCCGCAGCACCGCGGCGGCCCGGCCCTCGATGAGCCCCTGGTCGGTGACCGCCGCCCCGACCAGGACGTTGACCCGCACGAAGGCGGCGCCGACCGCGGCGGCCACGGCCAGGGCGGCGTGCGCGTCGTTGCGCAGCACGTTGATCCCCAGCGGCAGTTCGGGGCAAGCGTCGCGCAGCGCGGCCGCGACGCGGGTCAGCGACGCGGTGGTTTCGGCCGGCACGTCCCGGGGGAAGAAAGGGATGTCGTGGTAGTTCTCGAGCATCAGGGCGCCGACGCCCCCCCCGGCCAGCGCCCGCGCGTCGTCCAGCGCGGCGGCGACGACGGCGGCCATGTCGCCCCCCCAACCCGGGGATCCGGGCAGCGGCCGGCAATGGACCATGCCGATGACCGGCACCGGCAGCAGGCGGCGGAGTGTCTCGCGGTTCCACATGGGCCGATCATAGCATCCGGCTGCGGGGGCGCAAGGGCCAAGCGCCGCGGGGCCGACCCGGGGAAACCGTGCTGGTCAATCCCCTCCCCCTCGCGTACATTGCGGACCGTCCGGGGACGCGCGGTCCCCGTCGGCCGACCACGGAGGCGCGATGCAGATCATCCAGGGCAAGACCGGCTGGCTCGAAGTCATCTGCGGGCCGATGTTCAGCGGCAAGAGCGAGGAGCTGATCCGCCGCATCCGTCGCGCGCAGATCGCGCGCCAGCGCGTGCAGCTGTTCAAGCCCTGCATCGACGACCGCTACAGCCAGCACGAGATCGTCTCGCACAGCCAGCAGCGGCTGCCGAGCACCCCGGTGGCTTCGAGCCTGGACATCCTGGACTGCGTGGACGACAAGACCGAGGTGGTCGGCATCGACGAGGCCCAGTTCTTCGACGACGGTCTGGCCGACGTCTGCAACAAGCTCGCCAACCTGGGCAAGCGGGTCATCGTGGCCGGGCTGGACATGGATTACCGCGGCCGGCCGTTCGAGCCCATGCCGCGCCTGATGGCCATCGCGGAGTACGTGACCAAGCAGCTGGCGATCTGCGTGCTGTGCGGGAATCC
This sequence comes from bacterium, assembly GCA_030654305.1. Lineage (NCBI taxonomy): Bacteria > bacterium. The sequence continues at coordinate 1,160 of JAURXS010000069.1, forward strand.
CGCCAACCACACCCAGCGGCTGACGGACGAGCAGATGAAGATCCTGGTGGGCGCGCAGGGCACGTACGAGGCGCGCTGCCGGCGCTGTTTCGAACCGCCGGCGGAGGACGAGCCGCCGGCCGCCGACTAGGCCATCCCCCTCACAGGCAGGCTTCCACGTCGACGCCGCGTAGCCGTGCGGCCAGCTCCCGGAACCGGGGCAGGTCGATGCCCAGCCGCACCCCCGCCAGGCTGGCGCGGTAGGCCAGGTCCACGCCGCCCTGGTCCGCCTCCACGCAGCCGGCCAGGTCCTCCCCCAGCGCGATCATCGTCGCCAGCGAACCGGCCGGCGGTTCGGCGTCCAGGCTGTGATGGCGCCGCACCGCGTGCGCCAGTTCGGCGCCCAGCCCCCAGTCCGCGATCAGCAGGGCCCCCAGCTCACCGTGATCCCAACCCAGCGTGCGCTGCTCGACCCGCCAGAGCGGGACACCCTCCTTGCGGGCGTCTTCGACCAGCTTCCCGTACAGACCCGGCAGGGCGCGCGCCATGATCAGCTGACCGATGTTCTGCATCAGGCCGCCCACGAAGACCGCCTCGCGGTCCTCGGCGCCGAGGTGCTCGGCGACGGACTGGCTGGCCAGGGCCGAGAGCAGCGAGTCGCGCCAGATGCGGTGCAGCAGCGGGCTGGTGTCCACGCCGGGGAACGCCGAACGCGAGGCGTTGACCACCACCCAGTTGCGCACGGTCTTGAAGCCCAGGCGCACGACCGCGTCGCGGATGCTGCGGATCTCGATCGCCGAGACGTAGAACGAGGAGTTGGCCACCCGCAGCAGCCGCGCCGCCAGGACGAGGTCGCGGGCGATCTCCTTCTCCAGCATCGCCGGGGTGGCGCGCTGGTCGTTGATCAGTTCGAGCAGCCGGCCGGCGACCTGCGGCATGACCGTCATCTCGCCGACCTGCTCGTAGACCTGACGGGCCTGCAGATCGCCGGGACGCAGCCCGTCGAAGTGGTTGCGCTCGCGCTCGCGCCGCCGGGAGGTGACGGTGCCGAGGATCTCCCGCATGCCGCTGCCGAGGGGCAGGGCGTCGCGCTCCAGCGCGTGCAGGCGCAACAGGGCGTGCCGCGCGAGCAGGGCCGCGTCCTGCACGAGCTGCTCGCCCTGGAAGCTCAGCCAGTCCAGGTAGACGTAGGTGCACCACTTGCCGCGCAGGGGCAGCGGCACGATCAGCGCGACCTGGTCCTCGCCGACCGAGAGCGCTTCGAGCAGTTCGCGCGGCACGTTCTCGACGGGGACGGGTCCCGCGTAGGCCACGCGCTCGCGGGTGAGCACGTCGAACAGGTCGTGCTCGCGCTTGGTCATCACGCGCGGGTTGGCCGAGCGCGGTTCCACCAGGCGGGCCGGCAGTTCGACGCCCTCGGCCAGCAGGATGCGCAGGCCGGTGCTCCACTGGCGCAGCAGCAGCAGGCGGGCGCCCTGGCGGCGGGCCAGGTCCAGGAAGACCTGCATCACGTCGCTGCTCTCGACGGCCTCGTCCAGGGCGGCGAGCGAGCGCACGAGATCCTGGTACCGCTGCTCGGTCCCGATCTCGGTCGCGGTGCGCTGCGGCGGGGGGATGCCGGCTGCGGCGCACAGTTCGGCTTCCTGCTGGTTCGCCTCGATGCGGTCGGCGACGACGGCGTCGAATCGGCTCACGGGGACCCTCTCGGCTGGGGATCGCGGGCGCGGCAGGGCGCCCGGGCGCACTCCCTGCTCATCGGCCGCGGCGGCTTCCGGTTGAGGGAATTCGCTGGCAAGACCCGCGGAATCGGCTATTCTGGGCCGAAGCCGCCGTCAGCGACCGTGACGCCGCCGCCACCCGCCCCCCTCGTCGGACCCCCGGAGGAAGACATGCCGCACCGGATCACCAAGACCTTCACCTTCGACGCGGCCCACTGGCTGCCGCGCGTCCCGGAGGGGCACAAGTGCGGCCGCCTGCACGGCCACACCTACAGCGTGACGATCGCGCTGGAGGGGGAGGTCGATCCGGAGACGGGCTGGATCGTGGACTTCGGCGACATCAAGGCGGCCTTCCGGCCCCTGGAGAAGCGCTTGGACCACTTCTGCCTCAACGACATCGAGGGTCTCGAGAACCCGACGGCAGAGGTCATGGCCCGTTGGATCTACGAGCAGATCAGCGGCACCCTGCCCGAGGTCGCCGAGGTGACGGTCCGCGAGACCGCGAACACCTCGGCCGTCTACCGGCCATAAGAACAACGACCAGCACGAAGACGGCCGGCGCTCAGCGCGGGTGGGCGGCGAGCCAGGCGCGTGCCCTCGCGTCGGTGGGCTGCGCCTGCAGCAGCCGCTGGTAGGCCTCCCGCGCCTCTTCGATGCGTCCGGACCGGTCGCGTATCTCCGCCAGGTTGCCCCAGGCCTGCCAGTAGCCCGGCTCGCGGGCCAGGACGTCGCGGAAGACGGGTTCCGCCTCCCGGTCGCGTCCCAGTTGCACGAGCGCGAGCCCGGAACCGAACAGGGCCTGGAGGTCGCCGTCGCGACGGGCGAGTTGCTGGAACCGCCGCAGCGCGCCGCCGGCGTCGCCGCGCTGCAGCAGCACCCAGGCTTCGCCCAGCTGGGCGCGCGGGTCGTCGGGCGCGGTCCGCAGGGCGATCTCGTAGTGCGCCGCCGCCTCGTCCAGCCGGCCCGCCGCCAGCAGGAGTTCGCCGAGCCAGAGCCGGCCCGGCTGGGATGCGGGCGCGAGGTCGACCCATTCCCTCGCCAGCTGCAACGCCTGGTCGTCCCGCCCCTCGCTCCGGCGCAACCCGATGAACGAATCGTAGAGATTGTCGCGGATCAGGTCGAAGTGCGGCTGCGGCGTGCGGCGCTGGATGTCCAGCGCCGCGGCGTATTCGCGGCCGGCGTCCTCGAGCCGTTCCTTGGCCAGCCAGGCGTTGCCCAGCGTGAAATGGTGGAAGGGGTTGGTCTCGGTGCGGTGCTCACGGAACGTCGCGAGGTCGCTCAGGGCCGCGACGGCCAGCAGCGCCGCGACCGTCGGACCGGGCCACCCGTGCGTCCAGCGGCGCCGGCGCAGCGCGGTCCACAGCGCGTCGGCGCCGGCGCCGGCGGGGATCGCCAGCAGCGCGGCGACCGGCAGCCGGAAGCGCGCGTTGACGAAGAAGAGCAGGATCGACACCGCGTAGAGCGCCGTCACGCCCAGCGTCAGGCGCCGCCCGCCGGGCGCGCCGTCGCGCCGGCTCCAGCCCAGGGCGCCGAGCACGAGCACGACCGTCCAACCCGGCCAGATCGGCAGGCGCAGCAGCGGCGACCACTCGCGCCAGGCGTAGATGTACTTGTCGTTGGAGCGCTCGCCCTCAGCCAGCAGCAGGCGGAGCTTGGTCGCGTAGAGTTCGAGCGCGGCGAGCGGTTCGCGGGCCCAGAACGCCAGGCCGCGGCGCAGGAACCAGCGGTCGACCTCCGAGGGCTTCAGGTCGCGGCCGGCGTCCTTCTCGGCCATCGCGATCGCGTCGTCGTAGCCACCCTGCCAGGTCGGTCGCGTGCCGGGCACGATCGCCGTGCGGCCGTCCGATTCGGGGTTGTTCCCGATGTAGAAGTTGACGCCGCCCTGGGTCGCGATCGCGACCTGGTCGTGGCCGCGCACGGCGTTGGACACGGTCACCGGCAGGATCGGCAGCAGCAGTCCGACCGCCGCCGCGGCCCAGCCGTGCGCCGACGGGCGCGGGAAGCCGCCGCGCAGCAGGTACCAGACGACGGCGGGCACGACGATCAGGATGTTGGGCCGCGCGATGGCCGACAGTCCCAGCACCAGGCCGGCGAGGCCGAGGCGCCGCCAACCGGGCCTGCCCTCGGCGCGGTCCGCCAGCAACCACAGCAGGAGCAGGTTCAGGGTCACCGGCAGGGTCTCGAGCAGCAGTTCCGCCGAGTAGTAGATGCTGGTCCAGAGGCCGGCGTAGAGCAGGCCGGCCAGCCACCCCGCGCGCCGTCCCCAGAGGCGGTCGGCGGTCAGGGCCGCCAGCCCCGCCCCGAGCGCCGAGATCAGGCCCTGGACCGCCAGGACCGGGAAGAAGGCGCCGCCGAACACGGCGTAGAGGCCCGCCAGCAGGTACATGTACAGCGGGGCGCGGAAGAAGGGCTCCGGCCCGGGCCAGGTGCCCGCCAGCAGGCCGCGGGCCCACTGGTCGTGGAACGCCGCGTCCATGATCGGCCGGTCGAAGAGGGGGTTGTCGCGGATCAGCCACAGGTGGAGCAGGCGCAGGGCGAAGGCCGCCGCGACGCAGATCCAGAACAGCCGCGCGCGGTCGGTCCTCATGGCTTCCCTCCGGCGCGCACCCGCACGCGCTCGACCGCCGAACCCGGCAGCCAGCCGTTCCACTCGCCGCCGAGCGCGACCTGGCACCAGCCCGCCCGCTCGCCGCGGACCTGCAGCGACAGCCCGTCGTGGACCTGGAACACGACCGGGAACGTCGCGTCCGGCCCGCTGCGCACCTCGGCTTCGGCGACGACGACCACCGCGTGGTCCAGGACCCGTTCGTCGTACCAACGCCAGGCCACGACCGCCGCCAGCGCCGACGCGAGGCAGAGCGACGCCAGCCAGGCCCGGCGCGTCCACGGCGTGAAGCCGCCGCGCCAGAACGACCAGCCGACCACCGCCGCCGCGAGCCAGGCGGCGACCGTGAGCAGCCGGCTCCACTCGTCCAGCGACAACCCCCGCAGGGCCGCGGCCGCGAACCGCAGCGGTAGCGGCGTGGGCGTGCCCTGCAGTTCCTGGTCACGCGCGTGCCCGCGCACCCAGGCCAGGTTGGCGCGCGCATCGGCGTCGCGGGGGGCGGTACGCAGGGCGCGCTGGTAGTTGACGACGGCCTTGCCCAGTTCGCCGCGGCGCGCGTGGGCGGTGGCCAGGTTGTAGCAGGCCGTCGGGTCGCCGGTCGCCGCCGCCGCGCCGAAATCGGCCACGGCCGCATCCAGGTCCCCCCTGGTGTAGGCGTCGACGCCCTCGGCCAGCCGGTGGACCGCGGACAGACCGGTCGCCGCGGGCTGCGTGCGCGCCGGAACGGCCGCCGAGGCCGCCAGCACGGCCAGCAGCACCGCACCGACGAGCGGGCCCGGCGCGGCGGGCTTCACAGCGTCGCGGGCGAGTTCGTCCAGGAGACCGCGGGCCCGCGCGACCGTGTCCCCATCACCGGTCCGGGGTTCGCCGACCGCGCCGTAGCGCGAGGCGGCGCACGCCTGGAGCAGCGATTCCAGGGCGGCCCCGACCGCGGGCGCGCCGCGGGCGGCGGCGTGCGCGCCGACGGCGCCGGCGGGCAGGCCGGACGCGGCACGGCCGGTCATGTCCGCGACGTAACCGTTGATCGCCCTGATCACCAGCGCGCTCGCCGCTTCGGCATCGCCGGTCGCCGCGGCCTCGTCCAGCAGCCGGCGGGCCGTGCGCAGCGCGTGGCGCCGGCGCAGGCCGACGGGATCCCCCAGCATCGCCCGTCGGCGACCCAGCCACAGGCGCCAGCCCGCGAGCGACAGGGGGGCGAGCAGCGTCACGAACCACCAGCCGAAGGACTCCGGCAACGGTGCGCCGCGGCTGGACAGCCGCGGCGGCGCGGGGTGCACGAACGCCAGGTCGCTGGCGAGGCGCGCGATCTCGCCCCGGAAGCCCGCCGCGTGCTGCACGCCGTCCTCGACGGTGGGGTTGTCGCTCGGCGTCACGTCCAGGGTGCGCCCGCCGGCTTCGATGGTCCGGTACCGCTTCTGCGCGGGATCGAACCAGGTCACGCTCGCCGCGGGCAGCTCGACGCGGCCCTCGGCCGACGGCACGAGCACCTTCTCCGCGCGCAGGACGGCCAGCTGCCGGCCGCGGGCCTCCTTCATCTCCAGCCCGCCGCCAGCCTCGTGGACCTGGACGCCGCGGGGCGCTTCCCAGGGCACTTCGGTGACGCTCTTGAGCGAGCCGTCGGCCTTGAGCACCAGCGTCCAGCTCACCGGGTCGCCGCGCGGCACGCTCGTGCGGTCGGTCTGGACGTCCAGTTCCACCTGACGCGAGACCAGCCCCAGGAACCCGGGCGGGGCGGGCCGCGGCAGGTCGAGCACCTCGACGGTCAGCGACGAGCTCTCGAGCGTCTGCGGCCCTCGCTCGCGGGTGCGGCGCGAACCGAAGAAATCGGCGAAGGGATCGCCCGACAGCGTGACCTTGGCGGGCGAGACCGTCAGCCGTCCCGCCCGCGTCGGGTACAGCGCGTAGCGGAGCTCGGTCATCTCGTACGCCTTGCCGCCGACCGTCTCGCGCGAGTTGCGCTGGGGCGGCAGGTCCTCCCGCCAGAAGCCCTCCGTCCGCGGGGCCTCGTACTGGGGCCGGTCGTAAAGGCGTGCGAAGGGGTCGGCGAAGAACCGGAAGATCAGCACGACCTGCTCGCCGACGTAGACCTCGTCGCGATCCACTTCCAGGGTGACGAAGTAGGGGCTGCCGGGCCCCGCGCGGCCGGGGCGCGCGGCCGGGACCACCGGTTCCGACCGCGGGGCCGCGCTGCGGTTGCCGTTGCCGGTCACCGCGCCGGGATCGCCCGTGACGCGGATGGTGATGGGCTGGGTGCGCAGCGTCTGGCCATCGACCGTCGTCCGCAGCGACGGGATCACCACGTCGCGGTCGGTGCGGAGGCTCAGGACCCAGGTCCAGGTCTGCGAGCTGCTCACCGCCCCGTTGACCATCTGGAAACTGGTGCTGGTGCCACCGCGCGCGGCGTCCACGCCGGCGATGGGCGGCAGGTCGGGCATGGCGAGGTCCCGCCCCTTGCCGCTGACGGTCACCGTCAGCAGGATCTGGTCCCCGACAGCCGCGCTCGTGCGGTCGACCCTGGCCTGCAGATCGGCCGCATCGGCCGCGACGGCGAACGCGGACCAGCACAGCAGTAGCGCCAGGCAGAAGCGCGGCGCATCGTGTCCTCTCACCATCGTTTCCCGCTCCTGTTCCCCTCGCCCTGCAGGCGCTGCTGCACGGCGCGCCGCAATTCCTCCTCGTCCCGGTCCAGCCCCTTGAGGATCGACAGGGCGCGCTCTCGGCTCAGCTGATCCTGATCGGGATCGCCGGTTTGCGGCTGGGTCTGCTGCTGCTCTTGCTGCTGCTGCTCTTGCTGCTGCTGCTGTTGCTGCTGCTGTTGTTGCTGCTGCTGTTGTTGCTGCTGCTGTTGTTGTTGCTGTTGCTGCTGCTGTTGCTGCTGCTGTTGCTGCTGCTGTTGATCCTCCTGCTCTTCCGGCGGCGGCTGTTCGAGACTGCGAACCGCCAGTTCCAGATTGTGCAGGGCGTCCCGCTGCGAGGGATCCAGGTCCAGGGAGCGCCGGAGCTGCTCGACGGCTCGACGCGGATCGCCCGCGGACAGGGCGTTGGTGCCAGAATTGTACAGGCTTTCGGAGCGCAGGTCCGGATCCGACGTCTGCGAAAGGGCGCGGGCGAACTCCCGCTCCGCCTCCTCGTGGCGGCCCAGCCGCGACAGGGCCTCGCCCACCGCCAGGCTCAGGCGGGGATCGTCGGGCGCCTCGGCGCGGGCGGTCTCGAAAAACTTGAGCGCGCCTTCGTAGTCGCCGGCGCGGTAGAGGTCGTGTCCCTGGCGGGCGGCCTCCCCGCCAGGCTGTTGCCAGGGCGCGGCCCGGACCGGCGACGCGGCCAGGCACAGCAGCAGCGCGGCGGCGGTGGCGGCGTGGCGGCGCGGGCGCACGAGCGCGCCCAGCCACAGGCTGGCCAGGGCCAGGCCCAACGGCCAGACGAAGCGCTCCTCGTATCGCGCGACCTGGCGACCGCCGAGGTCGCGCTCCCCGAGACGCGCGATCACGTCGTGCAGGGCGCGGCGGTCGAGACCGCCGCGGCCGATGCGGAACACGAAGCCCGGGCCCGCATCCGCCAGTTCCTGCAGCGAAGCGAGGTCGAGGCGGCTCATCACGACGCCGCCCTGGTCGTCCTTGAGGAAGCCCTCGCTCTCGGGATCGGGCACGAGCCCGCCGCTCTCCTCGCCGACGCCCACCGGAACGATCACGATCCCCTGCTCGCGGCAGCCCGCAGCCGCCTCGCGCCACCCGCCTTCGAGATCCTCGCCGTCGGTCACCAGCAGGATGGCTTGGCGGGCGCCGTCCGCGCCCGGGCCCCTGCCGCCGACGAGCAGTTGGCCGGAGGTCTGCAGCGCGCTCGCGATGGCGGTGCCCTGGGTGGAGATCATGTCCGTGTCGGCCATCCTCAGGAAGAGCTGCGCGGTGCCGCGGTCGAGGGTCAGCGGGCACTGCACGAAGGCCTGGCCGGCGAACAGCACCAGCCCCACGCGGCCCTGGTCGTAGTCGTCGAGGAACCCGGCGAGCTCCGCCTTCGCGCGGGCCATGCGGCTGGGCACGACGTCCTGGGCCCGCATGGAGTTCGAGACGTCCAGCGCGATGACCACGTCGGTGCCGCGTTGGCGCATTTCGATCTCGTGGGTCCCCCACTGCGGACGCGCCAGGGCCAGCGCGAGCCAGCACAGGCCGGTCAGCAGGAAGAAACGGCGCCAGGCGAGCGCCGTGACGGGCCGGCCCTCGACGTGCTCGCCGGCGCGCCGGCCGAGCAGGCGGCCGAGATCCGCCCGCGCCCGCCCGTCGCTCCAGCGCAGCAGGACCCACAGCGCCGGCGGCAGCAGCAGCATCCAGAGCCAGGCTTCGGCGGCGAACCTCACGGGGTCTCTCCTCTTCGGCGTCTCACGTCAATCTCGCATCACGGCGCCCGACGCAGCCAGGTGGCCGCGAGCACGGCCTCCAGCAGCAGCAGCGCCAAGGCCGGCCCGGCGAACCAGGCCATCCGTTCCTGGTACCAGGTCGTGACCCACGTCTTGTAGCGGCTCGTCTCGAGCTGGTCGATGGTCGCAAAGATCTGCGCCAGCGCCGCGGGGTCCTCGGCGCGGAAGTAGCTGCCGCCGGTCGCGGCGGCGATGCGCCGCAGCAGGTCCTCGTCGATCGGCACCTCGACCATGCGGGTGCGGCGGCCGAACAGCGGCGAATCCTCGGGGTAGGGCACCTTGCCCTTCTTGCCGACGCCCACCGTGTAGACGCGCACGCCCAGCGCCCGGGCCAGCTCGGCGGCCGTCTCGGGCTCGAGGGTCGGGATGTTGTTGCTGCCGTCGGTCAGCAGGATCACCGTGCGGTTCTTGGCCTCGGAATGGCGCAGCCGGTTGACCGCCGTGGCCAGCCCGAGACCGATGGCCGTGCCGTCCTCGATCAGGCCGACCTGCACCTGGTCCAGGAACCCGTTCAGCACCGAACGGTCCAGGGTCAGGGGGCACTGCGTGAAGGCGCGCGACGCGAAGACGACCAGCCCGACCTGGTCCGTGGTGCGCGCGTCGATGAAGTCGCGGATGATGCGCTTGGCGACCGCTAGCCGGTTGTCGGGCTGGAAATCGAGGGCGAGCATGCTGCCGCTGATGTCCAGGGCCACCACGATGTCGATGCCTTCGCCCTCGACCTCGCGGCTGGAGTGGACGTCCCGCGGCCTGGCCAGCGCCACCACCAGCAGCAGCAGGGCCGCGGTGCCCAGCCAGGGCAGGGCGCGATGCGCCCGGACCCGCGTTCCGGACCGCTCCTGCACGAGCAGGGCCAGGTGCGGGTGGCGCAGCGCAGACGTGTCGGGCCGACGCCGGCGCAGCAGGAAGGCCGCGGCCAGCACCGGCACCGCGAGCAGCAGCAGCCAGGGATGGGCGAACTCAAGCATGCGCGCCCCCTCTCCCGCCTGCGGTCGCGGCCTGCACGCGCTCCCAGCAGCGCTCGGATTCCAGCAGCACCGCCGGCGGCACGGGGGTGTAGCGGAGCGGCTCGCGCCGCTCTCCGATCTCGCCGACCACCAGGGCCAGGAGTTCGCGCCCGTCGGCCGGCAGCGCCGCCGCCGGCGCGAAGCGCAGCTCGTCGCACCGCCCCAGGATGCCGGCGGCGGCGCGGCGAACCGCGGCCGGGTGCCGCAGGGCGTCCAGGGCGACGGCCACCTCGGTGGCCGTCATCTCCAGGGCGGCGAAGCGGTAGCGGGCCGCGAGGTAGCGCCGGAAGGCCGCGTCGAGGCGGTGCAGGAACACCCTGCCCTCGCCGCGCTCCAGCAGCCGCTCGGCCAGCAGCGCGTCGAGATCCCGCGCCGCCTGCAGCCAGGCGGGAAGGGGCAGCGGCTCGTCGGTGCCGTCCGGCTTCGCGCGCCGCCGCCGCCGCCACAGCCAGACCAGGACGGCCGCGATCGCGGCCAGCAGGAGACCGAGGGCCGCCAGCCACCAGGACCGTGGCAGCCGGCGCGGATCCCGTACCGGCAGCGGTTCGGCCGCGGGATCGAGCCGCCCGGCGATCCTCCGCACCGGCCCCGCGACGGCTTCGCCTTCCCAGGCCAGCCGGAAGGGTCCCGGGCGGTAGGGACGCAGCGTCAGCACGACCCGTTGCGCCGCTCCCGCCGAGGCGGGTCCGGCCTCGCGCGCGACGACCGCGATCCAGTCGGCGCGCGCCGTGACGGAATCGGCGAGCACGGTCGTGCCGGCCGGGAACTCGCAGGTCAGGGTGAAGGGCTCGCCGAAGCGCAGCGTGTCGCGCTCGCCGATGGTCAGCGTCGGTCGGGGCGCGCCGGTCGCCGCACCGAGCGACAGCAGCACGGTGTCCGCGGGAGCGGGCGCCGTGACGGGCGCGGCGCGGGGCTGCGCCGCCGCCGTCGCCGCCAGGCCGAGGGCCAGGGCCGCGGCGACCGCCGCCGATCGCGCCACCTCCCGCGCGCGCCTCATCGCCGGCCCCTTCCGCGTCGGCTCCGCATGGCGAAGAACTGCTGGAGCGGCTCGACGTAGCTGCTCGTGATGTCGATGTCGACGAGATCGACGCGGGCGGCGCGCAGCAGCCGCTCCAGGCGCCGGTCGTGGTCGGCCGCCCGGCGGGTCAGCTCGGCGCGCACCTCGCCGTCCCCGACGTCGACGAGGGCCTCGCGGCCCGTCTCGGCGTCGATCCAGTTCACCAGCCCGGCCGCCGGCAGCGCGGTGTCGCGCGGATCGCGCACGCGCACGGCCACGCAGTCGTGGCGGCGCGCGACGACGCGCAGCGGCGCGTCGAAGCCGTCGGCCCAGAAATCCGAGACCAGGAAGACCGTCGCGCGCCGCTTGAGCACCGACCCCAGCAGTTCCAGGGGCGCGCCGAGGTCGGTGCCGCGGCCGGCCATCTCCGCGGCCAGCAGCTCGCGAATGATCCGCAGCACGTGCCCGCGGCCGCGGGCCGGCGGCACGAAGAGCTCGACGCGGTCGGAGAACAGCACGAGCCCGACCTTGTCCTTGTTGGCGGTCGCGGCGAAGGCCAGCACGCCGCACAGCTCGGCGGCGATCTCGCCGCGCGTCCGCGCGCCAGAACCGAACAGCCCCGAGCGGCTGACGTCCACCGCGAGGACGACGGTCAGCTCCCGCTCCTCGTCGAACTGCTTCACGTACGGGGCGTCGGAGCGGGCGGTGACGTTCCAGTCGATCGTGCGCACGTCGTCGCCCGGCACGTACTCGCGCACCTCGCGGAACTCGATGCCGCGCCCCTTGAAGACCGAGTGGTACTCCCCCGAGAAGGTCTCCTCGACCAGCCGCCGGGCCCGCAGGGCGATGCGCCGCACCGCCTCGATCATCTCGGGCGGGATCGGCGCCTCCCTGGTCCGCGGCGGCGGCGGGGCGGCCGGCTCGAGGGCGCGGCTAAGGAACTTCCACATGGTCGAACAGGTAGGTGATGATGTCGTCGCTGGTCTTGCGCTCGGCCTCGGCCTCGTAGGTGACCAGCACGCGGTGGCGCAGCACGTCGTGGCCGACCGCCTTGACGTCCTCGGGCACCACGAAGGCGCGGCCGGCCAGCAGCGCCCGGGCCCGCGAGGCCTGGGCTAGGGCCAGCGTCGCGCGCGGCGAGGCCCCGTAGGCGATCAGCGGGGCGACGTCCAGCCCGTGGGCGGCCGGGTCGCGCGTGGCGAACACCAGGTCCAGGATGTAGCCCTTGATCTTCTCGTCGAGGTGGATGCCCGCGACGCCCCGGCGCAGCGTCAGCACCTCCTGGGCGCTGATCACGGGCCGCACGCGCGGCGGCTCGCGCCCGGCCATGCGGTCCAGGATGAGCCGCTCCTCGTCGCGCGTCGGGTAGCCCACCTTCAGCTTCAGCAGGAACCGGTCGACCTGGGCCTCGGGCAGCGGGTAGGTCCCCTCCTGCTCGATCGGGTTCTGGGTCGCCAGCACCAGGAAGGGGTCGGCCAGCGGGAAGGTCTGCTCGCCGATGGTGACCTGCCGCTCCTGCATGGCCTCGAGCAGGGCGCTCTGCACCTTGGCCGGCGCGCGGTTGATCTCGTCGGCCAGGATGATGTTGCTGAAGATGGGCCCCTTCTTGACCGAGAAGGTGCCTTTCTCGTGCTCGTAGACGGTCGTGCCGACGATGTCGGCCGGCAGCAGGTCGGGGGTGAACTGGATGCGCTGGAAGCCGGCGTCGATCACGCCGGCCAGGGTGCGCACGGCCAGCGTCTTGGCCAGGCCCGGCACGCCCTCCAGCAGGACGTGCCCTCCCGTCATCAGGCCCACCAGCAGGCCCTCGAGCATCGGCCGCTGGCCCACGACGACCTTGCCGGCCTCGGCCAGGATCTCTTCGAGGCGTCGCGACATCTCGTCGACGCGGGCGGTGTCCAGGGGCTCGGTCACGCTCTATCCTCCTCGAAATGGCGACGGCGGTTTCCGCGACGGCGCCGTTCTACCTCGCCGGCAGCCCGGCGGTTCCCGGTTCGCCCGGTCGGCGCGCGAAGTTCAGGGTAGTCCATCGAAATCCCCTTGCCAAGGGAAGGTAAACAGGTTTCCATGGGCGGGCCGAACCGAGCCTGCCCGAACCGGGGAGCCGAAGTGCGCCTGTCGCCCAACAAGATCGAGTTCCTGGCGGAGAAACTGCTCGAGATGATCGAGCGGGACTCCCGCCTGCACATCCAGACGAACTCCGACCTGGTCTACCGCGCCATCGTCGACACGATCTACGACGACATGCGCACCGAGGACCAGATCGAGGTCGAGGTCGAGGAACTGCTCAAACAGCACCTGGGCGAGATCCGGGCCATGGAGATGGACTACGGCGCCCTGCGCGCCAAGATGAAGCGCGAGATCGCCCGCAAGCAGGGCTTCGTGCTCTGAGCCGCCTGACCCGCACCGGGAGCCGCGACCGATGAGACTTTCCGAAGAGCGCATCAGCGGCCTCTCGCGCCGCATCATGGACCTCCTGCTCGACGAGGAACACCTCGATCTCGAGGTCGGCGAGGACCGTTTCGGCGTCATGCTCGAGGCCAAGCTGACGCAGCTGCTGCGCATCGAGGACGAGATCGACGAGGAGGCGTCCACCTGGATGCACCAGCACAAGCCCGCGCTCGAGGACGGCTCGCCCGAGTTCGAGGTCGAGATGGAGAAGGTCAAGAAGAACATCGCCGACACGAAGGGCTACGTCCTCTATTGACGGCCGCCGGCTCGCCGTCGCTCCCCGTCGCCCCCGGAAGGGACGCCGCATGCGGGTGACGCTGCTGACCCCCTACCTACCCCACGAGGCGATCGACCACGGCGGCGGCGTCGCCGTGCGCGGCATGGTGCGGGCGCTCGCCCGGCGCCACGAAGTGACGCTCGTCGCCCTGGAACGCCCCGGCGAGTCCGACCTCGTCGCCCCGACGGCGGCCTCGCTCGGGTGCCGCGTGACGACGGTGCCGTTCCCGGCCGCCGGCGCCGCCTCCCCCGCCGCGCTGGCGCGCCTGGCCGCCGCCCGACTCGTCGCGGGTGTGCGCGGGCTGCGTCACGGGCGCCCCTATTACGTCCAGAAGTACCACACGCGGGCACTTGCTCAGGCCGTCGTCGAGGCCGTGGCGGCCAGCACCCCCGAGGTCGTGCAGTGCGAGTACCTGCAGACCGCCCTGCTGCTGCGCGATCTGGCGGGCTGGCGGGACCGCGAGGCCGCGGCTGGTCGGCCCGCGCCCCGGCTCTTCCTGAGCAGCCACGAGATGGGTTCCCTGCCGCGCGAACGCCGGGCCGCCCTCGCCCGCAACCCCTGGCGCAGGGCGCTGCTGCTGCACCAGGCCGCCGCCTGGCGC
>JAURXS010000070.1 GCA_030654305.1 bacterium
AGAAGTGCAGCCCCTGCCCCAGCCTCGCTCCGATCACCGATGCCGGATACCGCGCCACCAGTTCCGGATGCGCGAAAAATCCCGCCGCCAGCCGCTCGCCCCTCCCGGCCATCTCGTAACAGACGTCCAGCGGCCGCTCCACGTTGGGCGCGTACGCCACCCGCACCAGGCATTCCGACGCGCCCGACTGCACGGCCCTCACGGCCGCCTCGCGCGCCCCGTACGACCCGATCCGGTCGATGTGCGAGAGGTGCTTGCCGGACAGCGCCCCACCACCGATGGGGATTCGCGGGCCGTAGAAGTCCATGACGAGCTTGCGGCCGGTCTGGCCGTTGTCGCCGTTGCTGCCGGCCTGCACCAGCGGGCCGTTGGGGTTGATCATCAGCTCGATCTCGTCCCAGCGGGCGCGCCAGCGCGGGTCGCGCTCCCTGGCCCCGGCGTAGGCCAGCGCGAGCACCTGCACGAGCGCCTCGCAGACGTCCATGAACTTCGCATCCGCGCGCTGCTGCAGCGTGACCAGCAGGTGTTCCACGATCCAGCGCCCGCCCTCCTCGCGCAGGCGCAGCAGCAATTTGCCGTCGGGTCCCTGCCCGGCCAGCGGCCCGTCGGCGCAGGCCGCGGCCAATGCTTCGCGCAGCACGTGGCAAAGGTAGTGCTCCGGCGGCAGGTAACGCGTGTTCGCGTCGTAGCCGGCCCAGCCGAGCACCACGCTCTGGTCGTTGACCTTGCCCGTGAACCGGGCGGGGTCGTCGAGCACCTCGCACACGGCGCTGTGCACCGTGTAGCGGTTGGCGTCGACGTGGTTGCCCGGCACGTAGCCGATCGCCAGGCCCGTTTCCACCACGATCTCCCGGAGCGTGCGCGCCAGAGGCCGTCGGGTGCAGATGCCGCCGGTGAGCCAGAGTTGGCAGGACCAGACGGCGACCTCGATCTGGGCGTAGGCGTCCGGATCGATCTGGACGCCTTCGGCGACGATGGCGTCGGCGACCTGGTCGCAGAACTTGTCGGGGTGGCCGGGCAGGACGATCTCGCTGATGCGGATCATGAGCTGTCTCCTTTCAGTTCCGGAAGCTGGGTGTAGGCGAGGCCAGCGCTCTCCAGTGCCGCCGGGCTGCCGTCTCGGCTCACCAGCACGTGCAGCCTCGTGCCCGCCGTTTTCGCCACGAGCTGCCGGTCCAGCGCCTCGATGTAACCGTCGGTGACCACCACGGCCGACGCCGGGCGCGTCCGGATCAGGTGCTCGAGCACGCAGGTCATGCTGGTGCCGCCCGTGGTCTGCGCTTTCAGGACGCCGCGCTCGATGACCGCGGGCGCGACGTGGGTGCTGAAGGCCCAGAACGGCCGGCGGATCAGGCCCGTCAGCTGCCCGAGCAGGGCGACGAGGTGCGGCATTTCGGCGTACATGGAACCAGAGACATCCAGGTAGACCTGGGCCGTACCGGCGCGCCGCGGGACGGTGCCGCCCCAGCGGGCCTCCGGCAGGAAGGGCGTCCACTGCGCGCGCAGGAAGGCGCGGCGGTCGTGCGGCGAGAGCACGGGCAGCCGGTACTCGCGCGGGGCGTCGAGATGCGCGCGCGAGCGCCTGTCGGGCGTGAGGTGCCGGCGCAGGATCGCCAGCGTCGTCGCCCGCCACTGCCGCAGCGGA
Organism: bacterium; assembly: GCA_030654305.1. Lineage (NCBI taxonomy): Bacteria > bacterium. The sequence goes on from JAURXS010000070.1 coordinate 1,646, forward strand.
CCGTCGGCCGCGGCGAAAAGCGCCTCGTAGGGATCGGCGCCGGCGCCGCGGCCACCGGGAGCGCGCCAGACGCCCTCACCGTTCATCTCCCGCATCGCCTTCTCGAGGGCTTCCCGCAGGGCGTCCGGCAACGCGTCGCCCCGCTCGTCGTGGTTGCCGAGCAGTTCGCCGGCGCCGCCGTCGCCTTCGTCTCCGAGCGTGAAGGGACCCCGGCCGCGCGCCCCCGCGCCCGCCTCCTCCAGATGCACGGCCAACGCCTCGATGTCGTCGGCGATCAGTTCGCCGCGGTACAGCGCAGCCCAGGCCCGCACCCACGTCGGCAGATGGTCCTTGTTCTTCCGCATGGCGGACAGACACTCGAGTTCCTCGGCGTTCATCGCGCGGAGCAGCCTTTTCAGGCCGGGACTTTCGCCGTAGTACCGCGCCATCATCGCGGAATAGCCGCTGCCGTACTGGCGGTGGATGATGGCGTTGATCACCGCGTCGAGGGCCAGGTGGCGGGCTGGTGTCGGCGGCTGCCGCTGCTCGGTGTGGCGCAGGAGCACGTGGAGGAATTCGTGGATGATGACCGCCTTCACCTCGTCGTCGTTGGCGCAGTGATCGTCGACGAAGGCGAGGTTGACCAGCAGCCGCGGACGGTCCGCGCAGGTCACCGCCAGCGTCGGCACCCGCGTGGTGAAATCGACCTCCAGGATCTGCAGCACGGCGCGGATCGCGAGGGGGTTCTCGTCGATCAGTTCCAGCAGGATCGAGCGGAAGCGTCGTTCGTTCACGAGTAGAACCCCCCCAGGTCGAAAAGTTCGAGGCCGCGCCCGAGGCTGGCCTCGGTCCACAGCACGGGCCGCGCCGGGTCGTAGATCTGCGCCGTGCACAATCCCAGCAGGAAGGCGTGGCGCAGCACCGCGTCCCGTCCGCCCCGCGCCACCGACACGCGCCCGGCATCGGCGGGCAGCGGGCGGCAGGCCAGACGCCGGTCGGGATGCGGGAACCTCCCGCGCAATTCCTCCGGGTCGGCGAAGCCCGCCTCGGCCAGCAGGCGTTCGATCGCGTCGACGCTCACTGCCGATTCGAACCTCAGCCCGATCCGCAGCACGCACGGGCAGCGGATCGTGCCGTCGCCCCTGCCGAGCAGCGAGGAAACGATCGTCTCGGAGCGGGTGCGGCTCATGGGGCCGCCCATGTTGGCGCGCAGGCCGGGTCGGCACGCCCGCGGCGGCGACCATCCCGCGGCGGTCACGGCGCCTCCCTTTCCGCGAGCTTCCTGACGCAGTTGTCGATCTCGGCCTCCAGGGCCGCGGGATCCTCGGGGCTGACCCGTTCGACCAGGCACCAGTTGAAAAACTGGCGCGCCCGGTCGTAGCGTCCGCCGCTGTTCTCCAGTTCGGCCAGGACACGCGCGAAACGGTCGCAATCGGGATGGACCGTGCCATGGTCGGCATACCGCTCCTGCCAGGAGACCACGCCCTCCACGGACAGGATGGGAGCGGCGACCCTGGCGAGGTCGTTGACCCCTTCCGCGCCGATGACGAGGCGCCCCTGCGCGGCGAACGCGTAGGTGGCGAAGGCGAAGGCGGCGGCCCTCTCCCTGGATTCGGAGGCCAGCAGCCGGTTCACGGCCTGGGTGCACTCGTCCGGCCTGCGGCCGTGCACCAGGAGGATGTCGAGTTTCCTCGCCAGCGGCCGCTCCACCAGGAAGCGGTGGACCCAGCCGCCCTTGAAGGAAGTCCCGCAGTCCAGGGCGAAGCGGTGGGCCGCCGCCACGGCTTCCTCCCGGGCGGGAGGCCCCCAGGTCAGCTGCGGCAGGCTGGCCTTGAGCACGGTCAGTCGCAGCTCATCGGTCAGTTCGCCGGCGACGATCGACGCCGCGAGCAGGCTGCGCGCCATCAGCCGCACGCGGCGCGGTGAGACGCGGATGCGCGCGCTGTTGAGCGCCGTAGCCGCATTGGAGACGTAGTCCAGGACCGTTTCCGGGCACGCCTCGACCTGCTCGGCGAAAGCGCTTCGCCAGGATGCGACCTGTCGCAGGAGCTGACCCCCGTCGTCGGCGACCCGGCCCTCACCGCTCGGATCGGCGACGAGGGCCCGCGCCTCATCGTCCAGGCCGTCCCAGTCCGGCGCCTCCACGAACAGCGCGAAGCGGTCGGCCAGCGCCTGGTCCAGCGGCTCCGATCCCGCGTAGTCCTCGGCCCCGCCCTGGTCGGCCGAACACGGGTTCATCGCCGCCCAGCGGTAGCGCAGCCTGGGCAGCGCGATCCCCTGGACCCGGCGCTCGTGCACGAGAGCGAACAAGCGGTTCTGGTGCTCGGGCTTGCAGCGGCTGATCTCGTCGATCAGCACCGACTCGGCGCCCCAGACCGTGGCCGGCGTCTCGAGGAACTTCACGCCGCCGTGTTCCTGGTCCGGGTAGGGGAAGCCGACCAGGTCGTCGAAGGAGATCAGGCTGGCGTTGTAGTGGCGGTGCTCGAGGCCCAGGGCCTCGGAGAGGGAGTTGAGCAGGAAGGTCTTGCCGGTGCCCGAGGCGCCGATCAACAGGAGCGGATCCTCGGTGACCAGCGCGGCCAGGATCACCGGCTCGAGCCGGTCGAATCCGTAGACGCCGAGAGCGGACAGACGGGAATGCGCACAGGTAGGCACGTGGTCCTCCTTTTAGCGGATTTGCCGGAATGGCGGGGCCGCAAGCTGGATTCAAATCCCCCGGCCCGTCAGGTGGGCCAGCCCTTCGCGCGGCGCCGCCGCTCACAGGCGGCGCCGGCGTCCTTCACTCCTTCAATTGTCCGTCGTGACGTGCTCCCACAGGAATTCCGGCTCTTCCCGCCCGAAATGCCCGTAGGCCGCCGTGCCGTAGTAGATGGGCCGCAGCAGCTGCAGCCGCTCGATGATCCCCGCCGGCGTGAGATCGAACTCCGCGCGCAGGGCCGCGGCGATCTCCGCGTCGCGCGTGCGTCCCGCCGTGGGCGTCATGACCAGGAAGCTGACCGGCTCGGCCTCGCCGATCGCGTAGGCCAGCTGGACGAGGCACTTGCCGGCCCAGCCACGGGCCACGACGGTCTTCGCCAGGAAGCGCGCCATGTAGGCGGCCGAGCGATCCACCTTCGACGGGTCCTTGCCGGAGAACGCGCCGCCGCCGTGGGGCGCCGCGCCGCCGTAGGTGTCGACGATGATCTTGCGCCCGGTCAGGCCGGTGTCGCCCTTCGGGCCGCCGACGGTGAAGGAGCCGCTGGGATTGATGTACTCGCGGTAGCCGGCGCTCCGCCTCGCCGCGGGGATGACCGGGTCGATGATGTGCTCGCGCACCAGCGCCTGCAGCTCCGTCAGCCCGATGCCCGGGTCGTGCTGGGTGGAGAGCACCACCGCTTCGACCGCGACCGGGCGGCCGTCCTCGTAGCGGTAGCTGACCTGCGACTTGGCGTCCGGGCGCAGCCAGGGCAGCGCGCCGGAGCGGCGGACCTCGGCCTGCCGCTGCATCAGACGGTGCGCGTCGACGATGGGCGCCGGCATCAGCACGCCGGTCTCGTCGCAGGCGTAGCCGAACATCAGGCCCTGGTCGCCCGCGCCTTGCGCTCCCTGCGCGCCCTTCACGGCGTCGGTGATCTCGGAAGCCTGGTGGTTGAAGCGCACGTCGAGGTGGCAGTTGTCGGGATCGATGCCCGAATCCGCGTCGGTGTAGCCGGTGTCGCGGATGACGGCGCGGGTCAGCGCCTCCGCGCGGGCGCGCACCGCCGCGTAGTGCTCCTCCTTTTCGGTCCGGAACTCGCCCGCCACCACGACGTGCTGGTCGGCGAGCAGGGTCTCGCAAGCGACGCGCGCCGCGGGTTCCAGCTCCAGGAAAGCGTCGACGACCGCGTCGGAAATGCGGTCGGCCAGCTTGTCGGGATGCCCCTCGGACACCGATTCGGAGGTGAAGACACCGTCGCGGATGAACATGCGCGCCTCCATACAAATAAAACGGCCCGCTCAGCTATGGCGCCAAAGCGGGCTTCCTCTCGCTTTAGCTGGATTTGTATAGCGCCCGCAAGCTGAACTCAAATCGGCGCTGTTCCGTCCCATGATACGACTC
>JAURXS010000071.1 GCA_030654305.1 bacterium
CGCCGCCGCGAGCGCGGCTTCAACCAGGCCGAAGCCCTGGCGCGCGCGGTCGGTGCGGAAGTGGACCGGCCCGTCCGGCCGGAGCTGCTGCGGCGACGGCGCGCGACGTCCCAGCAGGCGCACTTCGCGGGGGACGATCCGCGCCGCCGGCGCAACGTCGCCGACGCCTTCGCGGCGCGGCCGCCGCTGGACGGCCGGACGCGGGTGGCCCTCGTGGACGACCTGGTCACCAGCGGCGCCACGCTGGCCGCGGCCGCCGCGGCCCTGCGCGCCGCCGGCTGGACCGTCGTCTGGTCGGCGGCGGCGGGCGCCGCGCCGGCGGCTCCCGGGGCGGTGCTCTTGACACCTCCGGACGTGGCTCCTAACATCCCTGCCGCGTGGACTGACGGCGGCGGCACAACGGAAGGCGGACGGTGATGCGCAAGATGGGACTGCGGGACCTCGATCTGGCCGGCAAGCGCGTCCTGATGCGGGTCGATTTCAACGTGCCCTTGGACAAGGACGGCGCGATCGCCGACGACACGCGCATCCGCGCCTCGCTGCCGTCCATCCGCCACGTCCTGGACGCCGGCGCGCGCCTGGTGCTGATGAGCCACCTCGGGCGTCCCAAGGGCAAGGTCGTGCCCGAGATGTCGCTGCGCCCCGTGGCGGACCGCCTCGCCGAGCTCCTGCCGTCGCCCGTCCGGTTCGCCGACGACACCGTGGGCGAGTCGGCGCGGTCCCAGGCGTCCCGGCTGAAGCCCGGCGAGACGCTCCTGCTGGAGAACCTGCGCTTCGCCAAGGCCGAGACGGACAACGACCCGGCCTTCTCCCGCGAGCTGGCCGCCTTCGGCGACGTCTACGTCAACGACGCGTTCGGCACCGCGCACCGCGCCCACGCCTCGACGGTCGGGGTGGCCTCGTTCCTCGCGCCGGCCTGCGCCGGCCTGCTCATGGAGACGGAGCTGCACAACCTGGGGCTGCTGCTGCAGGCCCCGCCCCGCCCCTTCACGGCGATCCTCGGCGGGGCCAAGGTGCAGGGCAAGGTCGAGGTCATCGAGCACCTGCTGGACACCGTCGACACGCTGCTGCTGGGCGGCGGGATGATCTTCACGTTCTTCAAGGTCCACGGCCTCGGCGTCGGCGACAGCCTGGTCGACCTCGAGAGCCTGGAGGTGGCGGAGCGGATCCTCGCCAAGGCCGAAACCTCCCGCGCGAAGCTCGTGCTGCCCCAGGACGTCGTGATCGCCGACGACTTCAGCGGCGAAGCGGCGCGGCGCGAGGTGCTGGTGACCGACATCCCCGACGGCTGGCAGGGGCTGGACATCGGGCCGCGGACGATCGTCCGCTTCCGCGACACCATCGACGCGAGTCGCGCCGTGTTCTGGAACGGTCCCGTGGGCGTGTTCGAGATCCCGGCCTTCGCCGCCGGCACCCGGGCGATCGGCGAGGCGGTGGCCGCGGCCACCGGCCGGGGCGCCCACACGGTGGTCGGGGGAGGGGACTCGGTGTCGGCGGTCAACCAGCTGGGACTGGCCGACCGGATCACCCACATCTCGACCGGCGGCGGCGCTTCGCTGGAGTTCATGGCCGGCTGCCGGCTGCCCGGCGTGGAGGCGCTCACCGACGCTTGAACCCGCCCGCCGGGTTGACATCCGCCCCCGGGGATGCTAATTTCCTACGAGCCGCCGGCGGTCCGGTGGCATTTCTTTGTTCGCAACGACCCGCGGGAGAAACGACATGTACGCCTTCTTCATGGTCCTGCACGTGATCGTCAGCCTGCTGCTCTGCGTCGTGGTCCTGCTGCAGTCCGGCAAGAGCGGCGGCCTGGCCGGCGCCTTCGGCGGCGGCGGCGGTCTGCCCCAGCAGATGTTCGGCACGCGCGCGATGGCCACGGCGCTGAACAAGATGACGATCTACCTCGCCGCGGGCTTTTTCCTGACGTCGGCGGTGCTCTTCGGCCTGACGGCCGACCGCACCGCGAAGCGCCCCGGCGGCGCTCCGGTCAGCGAACAGTCGAGCGGTCCCGTCGGCGGTGGCGCTCCCATCACCGACGGCCAGTGAGCTCCTCGCCGCGCGTCGCTCGGGTGGTGGAATTGGTAGACACGCTATCTTGAGGGGGTAGTGGCCACAAGCCGTGCGGGTTCGAGTCCCGCCCCGAGCACCAGCATCCCGGAGGATCGACTTTCGTCGATCCTCCATTTTTTTCGTTGACAGTAGTTTTTAGCCATCTCAATAATGTCCCCGACTGGTTCACGAATTGTCCACGACGTCGACCACGGGACGGGAACCGGACGACGACATCGCAAGGTGGAGCGGACGAGGACGGTCAAGTGATGGGTGACGTGGACGGAGCCAGGTCGGACAATTCGTAGGTCGCTTCAGGGTGCGCCTGGCGACCAAGGGATGGAGTCAGCAAGCGAGGTCAGTTATGGAGGAGAGTCTGAAGCTGGCGGCAGCGACCAAGAAGAAGGCGGCCAAGAAGAAGGTCGCGAAGAAGAAGGTCGCCAAGAAGGTCGCGAAGAAGAAGGTCGCGAAGAAGAAGGTGGCCAAGAAGAAGGTCGCCAAGAAGAAGGTCGCGAAGAAGAAGGTCGCGAAGAAGAAGGTCGCCAAGAAGGCGGCCCCCAAGAAGACGACCGCGAAGCCGACCATGTAGCGGATGCCCTGGCGCAACGGCGCTGGGGAAGAGAAGGACCGCCGCACCCTCGGGTGCGGCGGTCCTTATTTCAGTCGGGGAGTTCGCGCAACCGGTTGCCCGGCATGGGGATGCCGGATCGGTGCCGTCAGTGGACTGGTTTCACGTCGAAGAGCCAGGTCACGCCGACGCTGCCGACGAACGTGGTCACCTGCTGGGCGTAGGTGACCTCCTCGGTCGCGAACGAGAAGGTGGTCGCGGTCCCGCGCAGGTCGATGCGCAGGCTGTCGCCGAGCGGCAGCAGCAGTCCGCCGAAGAGCTGGAAGTAGAGGGCGGTCTTGTCCTCCAGCGTGGAGAAGCGGTTGATGATGCCGCCGAAGCCGGTGCCGAACTGGGGGGTGAGCCCGAGCATCCGGACGGCGCGGGCGTCGTAGACCAGGTTGGCGCCGCCGGTGAAGGAGCGGAAGTCCTCGTCGCGGAAGCCGCCTTCGATGCCCTGGCTCTGGTACAGCTCGTCGGTCCAATGCTGCAGCTCGTCGGCCTCGACCCGGTCGACGGCCAAGCCGTCCTCGTAGCGCAGCAGGGAGATCTCCGCCTTGCTCTTGGCGTAGGAGCCGAAGAGGTCCACGTGGAAGTCTTCGGAGACGTAGAACCCGAGCCTGAGGTTGTACGCCTCGCCGGGCACGATCTTCTTGATGGGGGCGTCGAGGCAGTTCGGACGGCGCTGGATGCCGAGGTCGAGCTCCTGGCCGTTGAACAGCGTCACGGTGTTGGAGCCGGGCGCGACCTGGGCCCGCAGGTCGAGGGTCG
>JAURXS010000072.1 GCA_030654305.1 bacterium
CGGCGCCGGTCGCGGGGGACACGCTGCGGCAGCCGGACCTGGCGCGCACCCTGTCCGCGATCCGCGACCGCGGCGCCGACGCGTTCCACACCGGCGACCTCGCCGCGTCCATCGCGGGCGCCGTCGCGCGGGCGGGCGGCGTCTTGTCGGCGGACGACCTGGCCGGCTACCGGCCGGTCTGGCGCGAACCGCTGCGCGGCCGCTACCGCGACTGCGAGGTCGTCGCCATGCCGCCGCCGAGCTCGGGCGGCGTGCTGCTGATCGCGATGCTCAACCTGCTGGAGCCCTACGAACTGGGCGCGATGCCGCGCGACGGCGCCGCCCTGGCGCACCTGCTGGCCGAGGCCATGTCCTTCGCCTTCGCCGACCGCAGCCGCTGGCTCGGCGACCCGGACGCCGTGGCGATCCCGGTGGGTTGGCTGACCTCGCGCGCGCGGGCCGACTCGCTGCGCGCGCTGATCCGTCCCGACGCCGTCGTGCCCTGGCAGAGCCTCGGGGGGGCCGCGGTCGTCGCGCCCGGCCCCGACCACACCACGCACCTCAGCGTCGTGGACGCCGAAGGCGCCGCCGTCGCGGCGACCCTGACGATCAACCTGGGCTTCGGCGCCGGGATGATGGCGCCGGGCACCGGCGTGGTGCTCAACGACGAGATGGACGACTTCGCCGCGGCGCCGGGCGCGCCCAACGCTTTCGGCCTGCCGGGCGGCGAGGCCAACGCCGTGGGCGCGGGCCGCCGCCCGCTCTCGAGCATGACCCCCACGATCCTGCTGCGCGGGGGCCGCGTCGCGCTGGTCACCGGCAGCCCCGGCGGTTCGCGCATCATCACCACGACGCTGCAGACGGTCGTCAACGTCGTGGACTTCGGGATGGACGCGGCGCGCGCCGTCGCCCGGCCCCGGCTGCACCAGCAGTGGTGGCCGCCGGTGCTCTACGTCGAACCCGGCGCGGTCGGCGCGGCGGCCCTCGACACGCTGGCCGCGATCGGGCACGTCCTGGCGACCGTCCCCGCCCTGGGCAACGCCCAGGTGGTGACCGTCGACCCCGTCAGCGGCGTGGTCCGGGGCGCCAGCGACCCGCGCGGCGTCGGCGCGGCCGCCGGCACGTCGCCGCCCGCGTCCGGCGCCGCGCGCTGATCCCGGGCGGTGGCCGCCGGATCGCGGCCCCGTTATCCTGCCCCCGTGATCCGGTTCGTGAAAGGGGACGGTCGCCGATGTTTCGAAGGTGCGGATGGATCCGGGAATCGCTGGTCGTCGCCTGGCTGCTGGCGATCGCGCCGTTCCCGGCGGGCGCGCAGACGACGGCCGCCGACGACGGTCTCGGGATGCTGGCGCGCGTGCGGACGCTGTCCGCCGACGAACTGCAGGGACGCGGCAACGGCACCGCCGCCGCTCTGGCGGCCGCGGACACGGTCGCGGCCTGGTTCCGGGCGGCCGGCCTCGCGGCGCCGCCTGGTTGCGACGGGATGCGCGGCGACTTCGCGCTGCGAGGGGAGGGGCTGGACGGTCTCACCGGCCGCAACGTCCTGGGCTGGTCCCCTGGCCGCGGCGCGCTGGCCGACGACCTCGTGGTGATCGGCGCCCACTACGACCATCTGGGACTGGCCCGCGCCGCCGACGGCGCGACCGTCACGGGGATCTACCGCGGCGCCGAGGACAACGCCTCCGGCGTGGCGGTGATGGCCGAACTCGCGCGTCGCCTGCACGCCGACCCGACGGCCGCCGACCGCTGCGCACTGCTCTTCGTCGCCTTCGCGGGCGAGGAGGCGGGGTTGCAGGGCGCGACGGCGGCGCTGCGCGCCGCGCCGCTGGCGGGCCGCAACGTGCGGCTGATGCTGAACCTGGACTCCGTCGGCCGGCTGCGCGCCGACCGTCTCTACGTCGGCGGTCTGGGCTCGTCGCCGCGCCTGCGCCCGCTGGTGGAGGGCGTGAATCGCGGGCACGGCCTGGTCCTGGAACTCAGCGACGGCGGCTGGGACGCCAGCGACCACGTCGCCTTCAACACGGCCGGGATCCCCGTGCTGTTCCTCTTCACCGGCGCCCACCCCGAGTACCACACGGTCCAGGATCGCTGGGAACTCGTCGAACCCGGCGGCCTGGCCCGCGTCGCCGCCTTCGCGCGCGACCTCGCGGCGGCCGTCGCCGCCGACCCCGGCGGCTTCCCGTACGCCCCCCAGACCGCGCTGCCGCCCGCCACCGGCGAGCGCGGCAAGACCCGCGCCTGGCTCGGCACCATCCCGGACTTCGTGGAGAACGCCGGCGGCGTGAAGCTGTCCGGCGTCATGCCGGGCAGCCCGGCCGAGGAGGCGGGGCTGCGTCAGGGCGACGTGCTGGTCGCGATGGAGGGGAGCGAGGTGGCGGATCTCGCGGGGCTCACCGCCCTGCTGCAGGCGCACGGCGCTGGCGAGACCGTCGCGGTGACGGTCCTGCGCGACGGCGAACGCCGGGTCTTCGCCGTCACGCTGCGCGATCGTCCCCGCTGAGCGGCGCGCGGCTCAGACGTGGGCCGCCTCGCCGTACATCCCGTCGATGACCGCCGCGTACTTCTTCTGGATCACCCGCCGCCGCACCTTCAGGGTGGGCGTCAGCTCGTCGTTCTCCAGGGTCAGTTCGCGATCGAGCAGGGCGAATTTCTTCACCGACCCGAAGCCGGGGAACTTGCTGTTGGTGCGGTCGAGGCCGCGCTGGTACTTGGCGAGCACGGCCGGCTCGCGCAGCAGGGCGGCCCGGTCGGGCGCGTGCACCTTGTGCTCGGCGGCCCACGCCTCCAGCTCCTCGAAGTTCGGCACGATCAGGCAGGTCAGGTAGGGCCGGTGGTCGCCCAGGACCACCACCTGGCTGATGAACTTGTTCTTCTTGAAGGCGTTCTCCAGCGGCTGCGGCGCGACGTTCTTGCCGCCGGCCGTGACGATCAGGTCCTTCTTGCGGTCGGTGATGTACAGGTACCCGTCCTCGTCGAAGCGCCCGATGTCGCCGGTGTGCAGCCAGCCGTCCTCGGTCAGCACCTCGCGGGTCGCGACCGGGTTGTTGTAGTAGCCGAGCATGACGTTGGGGCCGCGGGTGTCGATCTCGCCGTCCTCGGCGATCTTCACCTCCACGCCGGGGATCACCTTGCCGACGCTGCCGACCCGGAAGTGGTCGAAGCTGTTCACCGCGATCACCGGCGAGGTCTCGGTCAGGCCGTAGCCCTCCAGGATGATCATGCCGGCGGCGTAGAAGAACTCGTTGATGTGCGGCGCCAGCGGCGCGCCGCCGGAGACGAAGAAGCGCAGGCGGCCGCCGGTGCGGGCGCGCAGCTTCGAGAACACCAGCCGGTCGGCGAGGCGGCGCTGGAACGCCAGGCCGGGGGGGACCTTGTCGCCCGCGCGCACGCGGCGCCCCCACTCCTGGCCCACGCCGCGGGCCCAGTCGAAGATCAGGCGTTTGACCGGCCCGCCGGCCATGGCGGCGGCGGTGACCCGGGCGTAGATCTTCTCGTACAGCCGCGGCACGCTGATCATCACCGTCGGGCGGACCAGCCGCATGTCGTCGGCGACGGACTCCACGCTGCTCGCGTAGGCGATGCCCGTGCCGACCGCCATCATGATGTAAAAACCGGCCATCCGCTCCAGGACGTGCGACAGCGGCAGGAAGGACAGCACCTTGTCGCGCGGCCCGATGTCGATCAGCGAGGCGCTGGCCAGCACGTTCGAGACGAAGTTGGCGTGCGAGAGCATCACGCCCTTGGGGTCGCCGGTGGTGCCGCTGGTGTAGATGATGCTGCAGAGGTCCTGCGGCCGCGCGGGTCCGGCGTCGTCGCCGGCGGCCGCCGGGTCCCGCGCCAGGAGGTCGCGGCCCGTCCGCTCCAGGTCGGACATCCGCGCCACGCCGGGCAGTTCCAGGTCGTCGTAGGCGTGGACGTGCTTCAGGAACGGCAGCCGGTCGCGGATCCCCCGCAGCTTCTCCGCCTGTTCCCGCGTCGAGACGAACATGGCCACCGGCTGGCAGTCCCGCAGGATGTACTCGATGGTGTCGGGCAGCAGGGTGGGGTAGATGGGCACGTCCACGGCGCCCAGCGAGAGCGTCGCCAGGTCGGTCAGCGCCCACTCCAGCCGGTTCTCCGACAGGATCGCGACCCGGTCGCCGGGGACGACCCCCAGCGAGAGCAGCGCGGCCCGCAGCGCGCGCACCCTCTGCAGGGCTTCGGCGCTCGAGACGTCGACGTACCCGCCGTCAGGACCCTTGTGGGAGAAACAGTCGGGGCGGGGATGCTCGGAAACGGCGGTCAGGAACAGTCCGGGGATGGTCGCGGCGGGCATGCCTGCTCCTCGTCGTCGGGGATAGCTGCATGGATTCGCAGTTGACAACCTGTAGCAGCGGCTCCAGCCTGTGTCAACGCCATTCGACCCGCAGCGACCCACAGGAGGCAGCATGCGAAGCCGTATCCCGTTCCTCGTCCCGTTGTGCGCGCTGTGCGTCGCGCTTGCCCTCGCCACGCCGGCCGCCGCCTCGGGCGACCTCGCGGCGGAGAAGGCATCCCTCGCGGCCGCCGTGCAGGCGAACCCCGGGGACTACGCCGCGCAGTGGAACCTCGCGCGCGTCCTGATCGACCTCGGCAACCAGGAGTCGGACGGCGACAGGATGAAGTCCCTCTACGAGGAGGCGGTCACCCACGCCCGCGCCGCCGTCGCCCTCCAGCCCGGCGACACCTGGGGCCACCACTACCTGGCGGCCTCGGTCGGCAAGCTGGCGCTGACCGTCGGCGGCAAGCAGAAGATCGAACTCTCCAAGGAAGTGCGGGACGAGGCGGAGAAGGCCGTCGCCTGCGACCCGGACAACGACCGCTCGCACCACATCCTGGGCCGCTGGAACCGCGAGGTGTCCCACCTGAGCCCGGTGCTGAAGCTGGCGGCCAAGGTCGTCTACGGCGGCGTGCCGCAAGGCGCGAGCGACGAGAAGGCGGTCGCCGAGTTCAAGGAGGCCATCCGCATCAATCCCCAGCACGTGAACCACCGGCTCGAGCTCGGGATCACCTACATGGAGATGAAGCAGTTCGAAGCGGCGATCGCCGAGTTCGAGACCGCGCTGTCCCTGCCGGATGCCGATCCCAACGACGCCCGGTACAAGGCCGAGGCCCGCGAGAACATCCGCGTCTGCGAGAAGAAGGTTGACCGACAGAACGAAAAACGCCGGCACTGAGCGCGACGCGACGTCCCCCCGTGGGGCGCTGCGGAGCAACCTGTTGGCCTGGTACGACCGCGAACGACGGCCGCTCCCCTGGCGGGAACGGCCGTCGGCCTATGGCATCTGGGTCTCGGAGATCATGCTCCAGCAGACGACCGTCGCGACGGTCATGACGCGGTGGCGCCCGTTCGTCGCGAGGTTCCCCGACCAGGCCGCGCTGGCCGCCGCCCCGCTCGAGGACGTGCTGGCGGCGTGGAGCGGTCTGGGCTATTACCGCCGCGCCCGCGCCCTGCACGAGGCGGCGCGCGAGGTGATGCGCGCCGGCGGCGAGCTCCCGCGCGACGCCGCCGGCTGGCGCGCCCTGCCTGGCGTCGGCCCGTACACGGCCGGCGCGGTGGCGAGCATGGCCTGCGGCCAGCGCGCGGCCGCCGTGGACACCAACGTCTCCCGCGTGCTGCGGCGCCTGCACTGCCGTGACGCCGCTGCCGCCGACGCCCTGACCGCCGCCGCGCTCGCGCGGCTCGCCGACGAGCTCGTGGACCCCGACCGCCCGGGCGACTGGAACCAGGCCCTGATGGACCTGGGCGCGGCGGTCTGCACCCCCGCGGCGCCGGACTGCGGCGCCTGCCCGCTCGCGGGCGGTTGCCGGGCGCGACGCGGCGGCGACCCGGCGGCGGTGGCCGGCCGACGCGCCGGTCCCGTGACCACGGCGGTCGTCCTGTCGCTCCTGGTGGTCCGCAGCGGCCGGGGCCTGGTCGCCGTGCCTTCCGGGGAGACGAACGGCATCCGCTGCGCCGGCTTGACCGCGCCCGTGCGCGTCGGGTTCGCCGGCCTCCACGAGGGTCTCTGGGGGCTGCCGTCGACGTCGTGGTACCCGCTCGCTGGGCCGGTCCCCGTCGAGGCCTTCGCCGCCGCCTGGCGCGGGACACTGGGAGAGGGGGCGGCGCCCCCGGAGCACCGCGGCGCCGTGCGGCACGCGATCACCCGCTACCGCCTGCGCGCGGAGGTGTTCTCGACGACGGTGGGAGCGGGGTGGACCTCGCCCGCGCCCTGGGTCCGCTGCGCCCCGCCGCGGCTGGCCGCGCTCCCCTGGAGCTCGCTGGCGCACAAGGCGCTGCGCCGCGCCGGCGTCTCGATTGAGATTTGACTTAACGTATCCGCTTTTCCATCATTCCGACCAGCGGGCGTGCCGTGTCCCGGAGGGATGACCACGCGGCCGCGAACGCTGCACGACGCGTCAGAAGGGTGGACCGATCATGCTGCAGATCACACGCCAGACCGAGTACGCCATCCGCGGCCTGATGGAACTGGCGGAGAGGGACAACGGCACGCCCGTGCGCCTCAAGGCGCTCGCGGAAGCCTGCGAGGTGTCCGAGGCGTTCCTGGCCAAGATCTTCCAGATGCTGTCCCAGCACAACGTCGTGAAGTCGCACCGCGGCGTGAAAGGCGGCTTCTCGCTCGGACGCGAGAAGGACCAGATCAACCTGCGCGAAATCGTGGAGATCTGCGAGGGGGGCATCGCCCTGAACCACTGCCTGCGCAAGGTCGACCCGTGCTGCCGCACCGACGAGTGCAAGATGAGCCACGTCTGGGACAAGGCGCAGTCGGCGCTGGTCGACGCCCTCGAGAAGACGACGCTGGCCGACTTGGTCTAAAATGGCCGACTTGGTCTAATATCGCGCCGGAACTGCGCCCGGCCGCTCAACGGCCCTTCGACGCGTGCTTCTCCCGCAGCTGCCCGCAAGCGGCCGCGATGTCGTCGCCGCCGCTGATCCTGATGTAGGCCTCCACGCCCGCCCGCCGCAGCACGTCCTGGAACCCCAGCAGCCTCGAGGCGTCCGGCGGGCCGAAGCGCTCGTCGATGCGGTTCATGGGGATCAGGTTGACCTTGAAGGGGCGGTTGCGCACGAGCTTCGCCAGCGCGGCGGCCTCCGCGTCGCCGTCGTTCACGGCCTCGATCAGCACGTAGGCGATCGTCACGCGCCGCTGCCGGCGGCGGGCGTACTCCTGCGCGATGTCGAGCACCTCGGGCAGGGGCGTGCGTCCGGGCACCGGCATCAGGCGGCGACGCAGGTCGGGATCGGTGCCGTTGACCGACACCGTGAGGCCCACCGCCTGGGGCAGGTCGAGAAGCCGGCGCATGCCGGCGGCGTGGCCCGAGGTCGAGACGGTGATCCGCCGGGGCGACATGCCCAGGCCCGCCGGCGAGGTGAACGTGTCGATGGCCTGGGCCAGCGCGTCGAAGTTGTCCAGCGGCTCGCCCATCCCCATGAAGACCAGGTTGAAGGCGCGTTCCGAGCAGCCCGGCACGATCTCGCGCGCGGCGTCGCGGCGCAGCCGCAGCACCTGCTCGACGATCTCGCCCGCGCCGAGGTTGCGCACCAGGCCGCCGCGCGCCGTGGCGCAGAAGCTGCAGGCCATCGCGCAGCCCACCTGCGACGAGAGGCAGAACGTCAGGTGGTGTTCCATGGGGATGGTCACGCTCTCGATGGCGTGGCCGTCCCGCAGCGAGAACAGGTGCTTGCGGGTCCCGTCCTGCGACACCTGGCGATCGAGCACCGCCAAGCCGTCCAGGACCCAGCGCGCGGCCAGCAGGCCCCTGAGGTCCTCGGGCAGGTCGGTCATCCCGTCCCAGGCTTCGGCATCGCGGGCGTAGAGCCAGCCGGCGAGCTGGTCGCCCCGGTAGGCGGGTGCGCCCAGATCCGCCAGCAGGCCGCGCAGTCCGGCGACGGGAACGTCGCGGATCAGAGGCGGTAGGTTGCTGTCCATGGCGCTCCTGCGTGACGGTCGACGAATCCGCCGGCGGGCCCGGCGGCCGATCCGGTCTTGACACCCGGTCGGCCTCGCTCTCATCGTGGAGCGACCGATCCGGTTCCCAGAGTTACACCACCTGCGCGCCGGGCGCAAGCCGGCCGCCAGCGGAGGGCGACGTGAACACCGTCCTGGTCGTCGACGACGAGGCTGCCATCCGGTCGACCCTCGACCAGCTCCTGACCTACGAGCGCTACCGGGTGCTGACCGCCGGCGACGGCCTGGCCGCCCTGCGCCTGCTCGGGGCCGAGAAGATCGACGCCATGCTCCTGGACATCAAGATGCCCGACATGGACGGGTTCGAGGTGCTGGAACGCATGGCCGCCGAAGGGCACGACGTCCCGGTGATCGTCGTCTCGGGGCACGGCAACCTCGAGACGGCGGTCGAAGCCGTCCGCAAGGGCGCCTACGATTTCCTCGAAAAGCCGCTGGACCGCTCGCGCCTGCTGCTCACCCTGCGCAACAGCCTCGACCACCACCGCGCCCGCGCCGAGAAGGAGCGGCTGCGCGTCCGCGCCGGCTTCTACGCCCCGCTGGTGGGGGAGTGCGCGGGCCTGCGCGAGATCCGGGACTTCATCGCCCGCGTGGCGCCGACCGACGCCACGGTGCTGATCACGGGCGAGAACGGCACCGGCAAGGAACTGGTGGTCCGGGCGCTCCACGCCGGCAGCCCGCGTCGCAACAAGCCCCTGGTCGAGGTCAACTGCGCCGCCATCCCCCGCGAACTGGTCGAGAGCGAGCTCTTCGGGCACGAGAAGGGCAGCTTCACCGGCGCCGATCGCCTGCGCATCGGCAAGTTCGAGCAGGCCGACGGCGGCACCCTCTTCCTGGACGAGATCGGGGACATGAGCGAGGAGGCCCAGGCCAAGGTCCTGAAGGCCGTCGAGGAGAGCCGCTTCGAGCGCGTGGGCGGACGCGAGGTCCGTCAGGTCGACGTGCGGATCGTCGCCGCCACCAACCGGGACCTGGCCAGCCAGGGCTCCGGGTTCCGTCAGGACCTGTTCTTCCGCCTCAACGTGCTGGCGATCCACCTCCCGCCCCTGCGGGAGCGGACCGGCGACGTGGACCTGCTCCTGGCCCACTTCATGACCACGCTGTCCGCCCAGCTCGGCCGCCCGCCCAAGCGCTTCGCCCCCGACGCCCTGACCGCGTTGCGTCGGCACACCTGGCCGGGCAACGTCCGCGAACTGCGCAACCTGGTCGAGCGGGTCCTGATCCTGGCCCCGGGCGACGTCGTGGGGGCCGGGGACCTGCCCCCGCTGCTGGACGGCCGGGCCGCGGCACCGGAAGGCGCCGCCTGGCTCGGGATCCCGGATTTCCAGGACTTCAAGGCCGCGACCGAAACGGCGTACCTGCAGGCGAAACTCAAGGAATTCGGCTACAACGTCAGCCGGACGGCCGAAGCCCTCGGGATGCAGCGCAGCAACCTCTACAAGAAGATCGCCAAATACGGGTTGCGCACCCAGGCGTCCGATCCGGGGGCCATTGACACCGCCGACGCCGATCTGTAGACTGTAGTGTAGGTTCCGGGTCCGGTCGCCGATCGGCGCCGATCCATCCGCCCAGCGCACCTGGGTTTCCGATCCGCCCGGCGGCGATGTGACCGGGCAACAGCGAAGTGGAGTGGGACCATGAGAAGGGCCATGCACGCAGTGGCGATGTTGCTGATCCTCGTCTCGGCCCTGACGGCCCAGGCGACGTCGCTGACGGGAGCGACGGGATCGACGCTCGGGACGGTCGTCGCAACGGAGGCACCGGTCACTCCTCCCGCGAACGACCTGGTCCATCAGTACGGCGATCCCGACGACGCCATCACGGGCAACCGCAGCAACAGCGTGGCCGGTGGGTCGCCGATCTTCTCGCCGACCAGTTCGACGCAATCTTCGTCGACGCTGGCAGCCTGGTTGATCGCCGTGATCATGCAAGTCATCCCGTCGTTCTGACGTCGGCCGCCGGGAGACCGGTCGGCGTCGCACCGCAGTGGCTAGAGCCGTGAAGAGGTGAGGGGAGTCCAGTTCGAATAGCCCACTTTCTCGCCAGGGGTTTCATTCGATGGATCGCGAATCCGGACATCGGCGCCAGGGGCGCCGCCACGACCCGAACCCGCACCGGTACACGGACGGGGGCGAGTGCACGCGTCTGGAAGCGGTCGGCGATCTCCATTTCGAAGCCAGTGCCTATTCCTCGGCCCTCGAATACTACCGGCGCATCCTCGACGGCGGCGCCCTCGACGGACTCGACCTCGGGCATGCCCTCGCTCTCCAGCGCAAGACCATCGACGCCGCGCTCAACCTGGGCGACCTCTCCCTGGCCCGTGAACTCCTGAAACGGGCGCAGGAACAGGTCCAGGCCGCGGTCGGATTGCCGGAGGCGGAGAGGCGCCTGCTCGCCGCCCCCCTGTTGGGACGGGAGGCCAGCCTCCTGGTGCAGCGGGGCTCCTACGCGGACGCGCTGCTGGTCTGCAAGCGGGCCTTCGCCGTCCTGGCCGTCACCGACAACCACACCGAGGTCGCCAACCTCCAGGTGACGATGGGCGTCTGCCACCACCGCCTCGGCCGCCTCGACAAGGCGGAGGAATTCTACAGCGACGCGCTGGCGACCTTCCGCCGGATCGGCGACGACCTCGGCATGGCCATCCTCTACAACAACCTGGCCTTGCTACAGAAGAATGCCTGCCGCTGGCACCGGGCCCTCGATTTCCAGCGCCGCTCGCTCGAACTGGCGGCGTCGCACGGCGCCACCCACCTGATGGCGCGCCTCCACCTGAACGAGGGCATCATCCTGCGCAAGGCCGAACGGCGCGGCGAGGCCCGCGCCAGCTTCGAGAAGTGCCTGCGCCTGTCGACGAGTCTGGGCGACCTCGACCGCAGGACCAAGGCCTGCCTTGCGCTCGGACAGCTCGATCTGCTCGAAGGCCGCCTGATGCGGGCCGAGGAACTGGTGATGGAGGGCCAGCACCTCGCCGAGCAGGCCGGGTACCCGCGCGAAGCCGCGATCGCCGACGAGTACATGGGGGACATCCAGGCGCACCGCGGCGAGTGGGACCGCGCGCTCTACAACTACGAGCTCGGCCTGGCGAAGGCCCGCGGCATCGGCAAGTCCACCGACCTCGAGGGCGAGATCCTGCGCCGGATCGCCGAGGCCCGGGCCGGTCAGCAGCGCTGGCGGGAAGCCGCGACGAGCGCCGAGGCGGCCCTGGAGATCTGCCTCGCCTGCGGCGAACTGTTCGAGATCGGGTTCTGCCACCAGGTCCTCGGCCGGGCGTTGACGCGCCTCGGCGACACGGCCGGCGGCTCCTCGCACTTCAAACTGGCGACCCGCACCTTCCGCACGCAGCAGCTGCCGGTCCAGGCTGCCCGATCCGTCCTGCTGCAGCTGGAGGAATGCGACGCCGGGGCTTCCCGTGAGGAGCTGATCATCCTGCGTCGCTCGCTCGGCGAGGCGACCGAGAGCGATGCGGTGCGCGAAGACGAGCACCTCCGCGGCGACCTGCTGCGCGGGTTCGCCGAAGTCCTGCTGCGGCTCGGCGAACACGACGAGGCCCTGATCGCCCTCGGCGAACTGGATCGGGTCCTCATGTCGCTCGAAGCGCCGGCACTGGCGGAACAGGCCGAGACGTTGCGGAACCGGCTGGAGCGGGCCATGGTGGGCGAGCAGCCCCTCCTGGATCCGCAACGGCTGTCGATCCGGGGCGCCGGCGAACGATCCGCGGCGGTGCAGGACGCCCTGCAGGGTCTGCTGGAGGCGGCCGTCACCCGCACGGGCGCCAGGGAGGGGTTCGTCGCCCTGATGCCGCTCGCCGATCATCCGGTCTCCGACCTGATCGCCACCAGCCACGGCCTGCCGGCGACGGTCGCGCGGAAGCTCACCACCTGGTTCGGCGACAAGCTCTACGCCGGCTCGCCGGCTCCCCGCCTGATCTCCCGGCCGGAACCCGGTACCGCCGTCGCCAAGATCCTCGCCGGGCTTCCCTGCGCGTCGGGCGTCAACCTGTTCGTGCCGATCGCTCTGCCCGACAAGCTGTACGGTCTACTCTTCCTCTCGGGTTGCCCGGACCACCCCGGCACGTCGGTCTTCAGGCCGGCGCTGGAATTCCTCGCCACGACGGCCGGCTTCCTCGCGATGAACGTGGCCGAACTCGAGCGCGACCGTCCCGCCGCCGCCGCGCAGGCCGCACCCGAGAAGGAAAGCGCCCTAGCCGGCATCATCACCGGCCACCCGGACATGCTTCGGCTGCTGGACGTGGTCC
>JAURXS010000073.1 GCA_030654305.1 bacterium
ACGGTCGAGAGGCCGTTGCGGTCGTGCAGGTCGACGATGCGGCCGTCGCGGACGTGCACGTCGGCGGCGGACGGCCCGTTGCCGGTCATCACGAGGGCGTTGCGCAGGTGGAATTCGTGTGCGGTCATGGGGCAACAGTAGGCGGCGGCGGACCCGTCCACAAGGGCGTCCCATGCATGCCGACGGGGGTGGACCGGCCCGGCTGCGGCGCCTATACTGGCCGGCAGCGTCCGCGGACCCCGTTCTTGCCGGGAGGGCCATGAAGAGGATCGTCTCGAAGATCGACAAGCACGACAAGACCTTCGCCGAGAACGACCGGCGCAACCGGGCCGCAGCCGCGGACCTGGCGTCGCTGCTGGGGCGCATCGGCGAGGGTGGGCCGGCGCCGGCGCGCGAGCGCCACACCGGGCAGGGCAAGCTGCTGGTCCGCGAGCGGATCGAGCGGCTGCTGGATCCCGGGGCGCCCTTCCTGGAGCTGTCGCCGCTGGCGGCCCACGGCGTCTACGGCGACGACGTGCCGGCCGCGGGGCTGGTGACCGGCATCGGCACGGTGCACGGCCGGCCGGTGATGGTCGTGGCGAACGACGCCACGGTCAAAGGCGGCACCTACTACCCGTTGACGGTGAAGAAGCACCTGCGCGCCCAGGAGATCGCCCTGGAGAACCGCCTGCCCTGCGTCTACCTCGTGGACTCCGGCGGCGCCTTCCTGCCGTTGCAGGCCGAGGTCTTCCCCGACCGCGACCACTTCGGGCGGATCTTCTACAACCAGGCCCGCATGTCGGCGCTGGGCATCCCGCAGATCGCGGCGGTGCTGGGCAGCTGCACCGCGGGCGGCGCCTACGTGCCGGCGATGAGCGACGAGGTGGTGATCGTGCGCGAGCAGGGCACGATCTTCCTGGGCGGCCCGCCGCTGGTCAAGGCGGCGACCGGCGAGGAGGTCACCGCCGAGGAGCTGGGCGGCGGCGACGTGCACACGCGCATCTCGGGCGTCGCGGACCATCTCGCCCAGGACGACGCGCACGCCCTGCGCCTGGTGCGCGACATCGTGGAGAACCTCGGCCCGGTCGAGACGGCCGCGGTGCCGACCGCCCCGGCCGAGCCGCCGCACGAGGACCCCGAGGAGCTTTACGGGGTCGCCTCGGCCGACCCGCGCCAGGCCTTCGACGCGCGCGAGGTGATCGCCCGCCTGGTCGACGGCAGCCGGCTGCACGAGTTCAAGCCGCGCTACGGCGCGACGCTGGTCTGCGGTTTCGCGCGGATCCACGGCTACACGGTGGGCATCCTCGCCAACAACGGCATCCTGTTCAGCGAGTCGGCCCTGAAGGGCACCCACTTCATCGAGCTGTGCAACGCGCGGCGCGTGCCGCTGGTCTTCCTGCAGAACATCACCGGCTTCATGGTGGGCAAAGCGTACGAGCACGGCGGCATCGCCAAGGACGGCGCCAAGCTCGTCAACGCGGTGAGCAACAGCACGGTGCCGAAGTTCACCGTGATCATCGGCGGCAGCTACGGCGCCGGCAACTACGGCATGTGCGGCCGCGCCTTCCAGCCGCGCCTGCTGCTGATGTGGCCGCAGGCCAAGATCTCGGTGATGGGCGGGGAGCAGGCGGCGGGCGTGCTGCTGCAGGTCAAGCAGGACCAGCTGGCGCGCCAGGGGCAGGCGCTCGACGCCGCCGGCGAGGCGGCCATCGTCGAGCCGATCCGCGCCAAGTACGAGACCGAGGGCCACGCCTACTACAGCAGCGCCCGGCTGTGGGACGACGGCGTCGTCGATCCCCTGCAGACGCGCGACGCCCTGGGGCTCGGCATCGCCATGAGCCTCTGCGCGCCCATCCCGCCGGCGACCTACGGCGTCTTCCGGATGTGACCGCACCGACGAGAGAACCCCCGCCTCCCGAGGGGGGCGGGGGTTCGCGTGTCAGGCGACCGGTGTCGCGGAGTCCTAGCGATACGTGGCCTTGATGCTGCTCCAGCTGCCGTCCTCGTTCGCCACCGCGCAGTCGATCTGCAGCGTCAGCGTGATGACCGAGCCCCAGGACCCGAACTGCTGGCCGGCGGAAGCCGGGGCGCAGCTGCCGTCCAGGAACGTCGGGTAGCCGGCCGGCTTGGTGATCGCCGGGTTGAGGCTGGTGGTCTCGCCCGCGCCGATGCCGTTGCCGATGGCGAAGACCAGGGTGCAGCCGTTGGTGCAGGTGCCGGTCGTGTTGCCGTTGACGACCGCGGCCACCGGGGTGCTGTTGCCGCTGATCATGACGTACTGGACCGTCGTGATGACGGTCATCGCGGCCAGCGTCCCGGTGCCGTCGCCCCACGGGAAGCCGCCGGCGAAGAAGTCGAAGGTGCCGCCGCTGTAGGTCGAGGTGTAGACGATCGTGCCCACGCCGGCGACGCGGTTGTCCTGGACGCTCATGCTGGTGGACGTGGGGCAGCTGATCTCCCACTGCGTGCCGAGCGCGGCGCCGTCCCAGGACTGGGCGTGCAGGACGTGGGGGAAGCCGGAGTTGATGCCGGACCGCCAGGTCGCGGCGCGGCCGGTCAACAGCTGTCCGCCGAGGTCGGTGGAGTTGTAGAGACCAGCGATGGGATCGGCCAACGCGATCACGGGAACCGAGACCAGCAAGAGAAGAAGCAGGACCGATAACGTAGCCTTCATGGTGCACCTCTCGGGGCGTTGTGGGGTCTTTGGGCGGTATGTCGCCCGAACACAATAACCCAACTCGCCCATATACGGGACAATATTTGTATTGAATATGCACATTCAATCGTGCGCCGATCGGCGGTCGCCCAGGGAATCGACCACGACGACGACCGCAACTGTCCATCATCACCAACCTGGCGCTGATCCGGGCCCGCGCCCTGGCGATCCTGACGAAATACCGCGTCGAGGTG
>JAURXS010000074.1 GCA_030654305.1 bacterium
GGAGCATGGCGGACAGAACGAGGATCACGTTCTGTCCGATCCAGAGATAGACGAGGGCCCGAATCCTCGGGTCGGCCGCCGCCTTCGTGCCGGGACGCAGGGCGACGAGGACGAAGCCTGCCGCGAGAAGCGCCGTGACGACCAGCGTGCCGCCGGCCCGCTCGTCGCGCTCGACGGTGATCAGGCCCAGCGACATGGCCTCCTCCAGCAGGTCGCTGAACGACGAGTAGCGCCAGGTGCGCTCGTTGAAGTCCGGCTTCTTGCGCTTCATCGTGTCCTTGACCAGGGACGAGTAGAGCGGCCCCTTGTGCTCGCGCACCAGGCCCTCGATCGTGGCGACCAGCAGGTTGAAGAGCTTCTTCTTGTCCGACGGCACGGCGTCCATGTTGACGGCCTCAACGGCCACCGGCTCGCGGACGAGGTCGTCGTAGAAGATGAACTCGTCGCAGTTGCGGATCAGCAGCTCGGAGCTGGAACCCTTCATGCCGACGCCGATCACGCTCTTGTCGTTCTCGCGCAGCTTCGAGACCAGGGGCGAGAAGTCGCTGTCCCCGGAGATCACCACGAAGGCGTCGATGTGGTCCTTGCTGTAGCAGAGGTCCATGGCGTCGACGACCATGCGGATGTCGGCGCTGTTCTTGCCGCTGATGCGGGAGCTGGGCACCTCGATCATCTCGATGGCGGCGCCGTGCAGGTCGGACATGTAGTCCTGGTAGTAGCTCCAGTCCGCGTAGGCCTTCTTGACGACGATCTTGCCCTTCTCCAGCAGGCGCTCGAGCACGACGTGGATGTCGAAGCGCTGCCGCGCGTCGCGGGCGCCGATCGCCACGTTGTCGAAGTCCAGGAACAGGGCCAGATTCATGTCGCGTTCGCTTGCCATGGTGCTCCTCGGAGGCGCGAAGGGGGTGCGGAGCGGCCTGCGCTCCGGCGGACGCCCCGAACATAGTGCCGGGATGCGGCGCGCCGCTACCGGAATCTGCCGCCGACCGGCGGGCGCGACGCCGTCCTTGGGCCGGAACGCCCGTGCTGCTATCATGATCGCGTCATCCCACCCGTTCCGAAAGGACCCCGCGTGAACGCCGCCCTCAGCACCGACGACCTCGTCCGCCTCGTCCGCCGGGTCTTCGTCCCGACCGCCGCCGACCGCGGCCTGGCCGTGCTGGTCGACCTGCCCGACGCCAGGCTCGCCGACAACCCCGAGTGGGCGGCGCGGCGCGCCATGGCGGCCGACTGGGTCCGCCGGCTGGGCGCCGCCGCCGATGCAACCGGCCTGCCGCGCACGACCCTGGCCTGGTACCGCAACGCGGGCGGCAACAACGCGGACCTGCCGGCCCTCTGCCACCCCGGCGACGGCACCATCGCCTACGGGCACGCCGACGAGCTGCCCGCCGCGGGCGCGATCCCCTTCGCGGAGCTGTTCGCGCGACACAGCCTCCTGCTGGCACCGACGGAGCTGTCGGCGACGGCGCCCCTGAAGGTCGCGGCGCGCTCCCACCCCCTGCGCGCGGCCACCATGCCCGGCTTCCTGCCCGCGATGATCCCGGCCCTGCAGATCGACTACGCCGAGGTCAACCGCCGCGTCGACCGGCTCAAGGCGCTGCTGGACCCGGCGACGGCGGCGACCGTCGTCACCCGGGCCGGCGGCCGCACCCGCACCCTGCGCCTGGACCTGCGCCACCGCACGGCCCACGCCTCGGGCGGGCTGTTCCCGCACAACGGCGTCGCCGGCAACCTGCCGAGCGGCGAGACCTACATCGTGCCCTACGAGGGCGAGCTGGCCGGCGACCCCAGCGGCAGCCGCGGCGAGCTGCCCGTGCAGTTCGACGACGAGGTGGTGGTCTACCGGATCGAGGGCAACAAGGCGGTCGCGGTCCTGAGCGAGGGGCCGCACAGCACGGCGGAGGCCGCGCTCATCGTCGCGGAGCCGGCCTACGCCAACCTGGCGGAGCTGGGGCTGGGCGTGCTCGGGGATTTCGGCCTGGAACCGGTCGGCAGCATCCTGCTGGACGAGAAGCTCGGGCTGCACATCGCCTTCGGCCGCAGCGACCACTTCGGCGGGGCGGTCGGTCCCGCGGACTTCAGCGGGCCTGACGCCGTGGTGCACCTCGACCGGGTCTACATCCCGCAGGTGCAGCCGGCGGTGGCGGTCCTGTCGGTGACGCTCAAGGGGCCGGACGGCGATCGCGAGATCATGCGCGACGGGGAGTGGAGCGGCGTCTTCTGAGCGCGCCCGGCGGCGCCGGCGCGGTCGTCAGCGCGGCCGCGCGGCCACCACGTTCGGCAGCGGCCACGCCTGCCGGTCGGGATCGCCGGGGTTGCGGCCGTCGTCGAAGCCGCCCCCGAACTGGTACTCCCGCCCGCCCACGCCCACGTAGAGCTGGGCCTGGTAGCCCCCCTCGCCGTACATCGCCTGCTTCAGGTCGAGCGGCAGGGCGAGCAGGTGCTCGACCAGGTCGTGGGTCGGCAGCGGCTTGCGGCAGTGGATCATCAGCAGGCGGCCGGAACCGTCCACCCCGATGGCCGCCGCGCTGGTGCGGCGCGCCTGCGGCTCCCAGGTGTTGTCCCGGTCGCACGACACCATGCGGATGCTCTGGACGAGCGTGCCGTAGCGGGCCGCCGCGGCGGCGAAGTCCTCGCACGTGCGGTCGATGATGCGCACGTGCGGCACGCCCGCGTCGCGCCGGTCGAAGGCCAGCACGGTGTTGTCGGGCGACACGTAGGCGTTGTTCACGTGGGTGCGGGTGCGCATCAGCGAGACGCTTCGCAGGTGATCGGCCTGGTACATGCTCGCGTTCACGGCCGCGGTCATGCCCTTCAGGTGGCACCAGTCGCGGGCCGAGTGCGCCTCGCCCTCGCCCGGCGCCGAGGCGTTCAGCAGCACCAGCTCCCAGCGTTCGGGGTCGAGCCGCACCACGTGCAGGGGCTCCCCGTCGGACGCCTTGCCGCCCGGCAGCGCGAAGGATCCGAGCTCCAGGCCGGGCGCCAGCTCCCGCCAGCCCGCCGCGCGCGCGGACGGGACCGCCGCCGCGACGGCGGCCAGGCACAGGGCGCCCGCGAGCGCGCGCGCCGCCGTCACGACGCGCCCCCGCCGCCGGCCCCGTCGATCACGGCCAGGACCGCGTCGGTCATCTCCCGCATCAGCGCCGCGTCGCCGCGCGATTCCACGTTCAGGCGCAGCACCGGCTCGGTGTTCGACTCCCTCAGGTTCAGGCGCCACTCCCCCAGGTCCAGCGAGAGACCGTCGGTGCGGTCCACCGCGACCGCCCGGTCGCGCCAGCGTTCGGCGACGGCCGCCACGGCCCGCTGCGGGTCCGCCGGGCGCCGGTTGATCTCGCCGCTGGCCGGGTAGGCGGACTGCATCCGCCCGACCAGGGCCGACAGCGGCTGGGCGGTGCGGCCCATCTCCTCGAGCACGCGCAGCCAAGGGAGCATGCCGCTGTCGCACCAGCGGAATTCGCGGAAGTAGTGGTGGGCCGACATCTCGCCGCCGTAGACGGCGTCCTCGGCGCGCATCCGCTCCTTCATGAAGGCGTGGCCGGTCTTGTTCTGCAGCGGCACGCCGCCCGCCTCCCGCACCGTGTCGATCGTGTTCCAGACCAGCCGCGGGTCGTGCACGATGCGGCCGCCGGGCTCGCGGCGCAGCGCCGCCCGGGCGAGCAGGCCGACCAGGTAGTACCCCTCGACGAACGCGCCGGTCTCGTCGAAGAAGAAGCAGCGGTCGGCGTCGCCGTCCCAGGCCAGCCCGAGGTCGGCGCCGTGCTCGCGGACGGCGGCCGCCGTCAGGGCGCGGTTCTCCGGCAGCAGGGGGTTGGGCACGCCCGTGGGGAAGGTCCCGTCGGGCTCGTGGCGCAGCTTGATCAGCTTCACCGGCAGGTGCGGCTCCAGCAGGTCCAGCACGGGACCGGCGCAGCCGTGCCCCGCGTCGGCGACGATGGTCAGGGCCGGCAGGGATTTGGCATCGACGCACCCCAGCAGGAAATCCCGGTACTCGCCGCCGACGTCCAGCGGCGATGTCGAGCCCCGGCGCGGGGCGACGGGAAAGCCGCCTTCGACGGCGGCGCGCCCGATCGCGTGCAGGCCGCTGTCGCCGCTGACGGGGACCGCATCGGCCGACACGATCTTCATCCCGTTCCAGCCCAACGGGTTATGGCTGGCGGTGACCATGACGCCGCCGGCCAGCTTCCCGGCGATCACGGCGTGGTAGACCTGTTCGGTGGCGCAGAGGCCGAGTTCGCGGACGTCGCAGCCGCCCTCGGCGAGGCCGGCGCCGACGGCGGCCGCCAGGTCGGGGCTGCTGGTGCGGCAGTCGCGACCGACGGCCAGCGTCCCGGCCCCGATCCGGGCGGCCAGGGCCCGCCCCAGACGGTGCGCCAGGTCCGCGTCGAGATCCTGCGGGACCCGCCCCCGGATGTCGTAGGCCTTGATGCAGGAGGGAAGGGACGGCACGACTCGCAAACCTCCGCTTCGGGGACGGCCGGGGACTCGAACGGGCATTGTCGGCACAGGCGGGCGCCGCGTCAAGGCCGGGCACCCACGGCCCCACAACGCCGGGATCGGACTGGGTCGGCCGGCCGATCGCCGCTATCATGGGGCGATCCCCAACCCCGGAGGCCCCCTTGCCGAACCAGCCCGTCCAGGCCACCCTCCCCGTGCTCGGGATGCACTGCGCCGGCTGCGCCGCCTCCATCGAGAAGGCGCTCGCCCGCGACACGCCGGGCGTGCTCGACGCCGCGGTCAACCTCGCCGACAACACCGTCACCGTGAGTTACGACCCCGCTCGCGTCGAGGCCGCCACACTGGCCGCCGCGGTCGCCGCCGCCGGTTTCGAACTGGTGCTGCCCGCGCCGGGGACGACCGCCGAGGAGGCGGGTCGGGCGGCCCGTCGCCTGGAGGAGGCCGGCCACCGGCGCGAATTCCTGGTCGGCGCCGTCTTCACCGTCCCCCTGTTCCTGCTCTCGATGGCCCGCGACCTGGGATTCCCCGCGCCCTGGCTCCACGCCGCCTGGATGCCTTGGCTGCTGGGCGCCTTGGCCACGCCCGTGCAACTGGTGACCGGGCGCACCTTCTACGTGGGGGCCTGGCGCGGCCTGCGCGCCGGCGCCGCCAACATGGACACGCTGGTGACGCTGGGCGCCGGCGCGGCCTACCTGCACGCCGTCGCGCTGCTCGTCGCGCCCGGTCTCGGCGGGCATCCCGGCTTCGAGACCGCGGCGGTGATCCTGACCCTGGTGCGCCTGGGCAAGCTGCTGGAGGCCCGGGCCCGCGGCCGCGCGGGCGACGCCATCGCCTCCCTGCTGGCCCTCGCGCCGGAGCGGGCCACCCTGCTGCGCGACGGCGTCGAGCGCGACGTGCCGGTGTCCGACCTGCGGCCCGGCGACGTGGTGCGCGTGCGGCCCGGCGAACGCGTCCCCGTCGACGGCCTGGTGTGCGAGGGGATCGCCGCCGTGGACGAGAGCATGTTCACCGGCGAACCCCTGCCGGCGGACCGCGTTCCCGGCGACGAGGTCCTCGGCGGCTCGATCGACCGCGACGGCCTGCTGACCGTGCGCGTGACGGCCGTGGGCGAGCAGACCGCGCTGGCGCGCGTGACCGCCCTGGTCCGCCGCGCCCAGCAGAGCAAGGCGCCGGTGCAGCGCCTGGCCGACCGGGTCGCCGCCGTGTTCGTGCCGGCGATCGCGAGTCTGGCCCTGCTCGTCTTCGCGGGCTGGTGGATCTTCGGCGGCGACTTCGCGCCGGCCCTGACGCGCCTGATCGCGGTGCTGGTGGTCGCCTGCCCCTGCGCCCTCGGTCTGGCGACGCCCACCGCCGTGATGGTCGGCACCGGGCTGGCCGCCCGCCACGGCGTGCTGTTCCGCGACGCCGCCGCCCTGGAGCGGGCCCACCGCGTCAACACCCTGCTGGTGGACAAGACCGGCACGCTCACCGAGGGCCGGCCCGAGGCCACCGACTGGATCGTGGCCGCGGGCTCGGGCACGACCCCGGACGAGTTCGCGGCGCTGGTGCGGGCCGCCGAATCCCCTTCGGAACACCCGGTCGGGCGGGCCCTGGCCGCGGGCCTCCGGCACGACGCGACGCCGTCCGCGACCTCGTTCCGGGCGGTGCCCGGCCACGGCGTCACGGCGGTGGTCGACGGTCGCGACGTGCGCGTGGGCAAGCCCGCCTGGATCGCGCCGCTGGGCGCGCCCGCCGACCTGCAGGCAGCCGCCGACCGGCTGGCCGGCGAGGGCAGGACCGTGATGCTGGTCGAGGTGGACGGGAACGTCGACGGGCTCGTCGCCGTGCGGGACACGCTGCGCCCGGAGGCGGCCGCGGCCGTCCAGGACCTCGAGGCGCTCGGCGTCGACGTGATCATGCTGACGGGCGACGGGCCGCTCGCGGCGGCCGCCGTCGCGCGGGAGTTGGGCATCGGGCAGGTGTTCGACTCGGCGACGCCACAGGACAAGGCCGCCGTCGTGGGCGGGTTCCTCGCGGACTGCTGCACGGTCGGGATGGTCGGCGACGGCGTCAACGACGCGCCCGCCCTGGCGACCGCCGACGTGGGCTTCGCCGTGGGGCACGGCAGCCACATCGCCATCGAGGCCGCGGACGTGACCCTGGTGCGGGGCGGCCTGGACGCCGTGCGGCGGGCCCGCGAGCTGAGCCGGCTGACCATGCGCACGGTGCGCCAGAACCTGGCCTGGGCGTTCGGCTACAACCTGGTGCTGATCCCGGTGGCGGCCGGCGCCCTGCACGGCGCGGGCGGGCTGCCCGCCGCGCTGCGGGACTTCCACCCCATGCTCGCGGCCGCAGCCATGGCTTTCAGTTCGGTATCGGTGGTGCTGAACAGCCTGCGCCTGGGACGGCGCCGGCTCGCCTGAGCGGATTAAACCGTAGCGTCGACCGTCACGTCCGCGGACACCGTCGGCGCCGGCGCAGCCAGGTAGCGGCCGAATTCCAGATCGTGCTCCAGGATGTGGCGCTTCCACCAGTAGTCGAAGAGGCCCAGCACCGCGCGCGTCAGGCGCTCCAGGTCCAGGGCGTGCCGCTGGCGCAGGTTGCGCGCCGACGCGAGCAGCCGCGCGTGCTCGGCGCGGTGCCGCGCGGCGGCGGGGTAGCCGGACGCGTCGAACATCGCCTCCTCGCGCGCCTGGTGGACTTCGGCCCAGGCGATCAGCTGCTCCAGGACCTGGTGCAGCACGCGGTGCCCGCGGCCACAGCCGCGGGCCTCGAGCAACCCGTTCTGCAGGGCGAGGAACTCGCGGTGGTCCGCGTCGAGCGCCGCGAGCCCCGTGCCGAACCGCACGTCCCATTCCAGCGGCCTCACGGCGGCCTCCTCAACTCGGCTGGGCGACCAGGGCCTCGGCGACGACCCGGCGGGCGGCCTTGCCGAAATCGGCGTCGGCACCGCGGATGTGGCCGAGCAGCCAGTGCTGGAGGTACTGCAGGACCGGCAGGGTGACGGTCTGCCGGCCTTCGGCCAGGACGGTCTGGAACCGCCGCACGCGTTGCAGCAGGTCCTGGTGCTCCTCGCGGTGCTCCGCCAGGCCGACGTAGCCCAGCTCCTCCATCAGCGTCTCTTCGGAGACGAAATGGACGGCCGCGCAATCCAGCAGGACTCCCAGCCGGTGGGCGAGTTCCGCGTCCGCCTCGCGGCGCCGGTAGGCGGCGGCGAGTTCGTTGTAGCGGTCGACGAGCCGCCGGTGCTGCTCGTCGATCAGCGGCAGACCCAGTTCCAGATCGTCCTTCCACACGATGGCGCTCATGGGCGTTCCTTCCGTTGCCGGCCCGCTCGGTCCGTTCAGACTTCGAGCCGGCTCGTGTCGTCCCAGGCCGTGGCGAGGTCCAGGTAGTCGTCGTCGTCGAGGGCCGCGGCCCGCTCGAAGCCCGGATCCGCCGGGATCCGTCGCGCGGCGCGGGGTTGCAGCGGCGCCGGCCGCGGCGGCGTGGGGCGCGGCGGCGAAGCGGGACGCTCCCGGCCCGATAGGCTCGCGGCACGGGGCTCCACTCCCCGCACCACGCGCTCCAGGTCGGAGACGAGGTCGAGCAGCTGCGCCGCCTGGCCCGCGAGCTCCTGGCTGGCGGCCGCCGACTCCTCGGCCCCGGCGGCGTTGTTCTGCACGACCCGGTCCATGCGCACGACCGTCTCGTTGATCTGGACGAGGTCGCGCGACTGCTCGCTGCTGGCCGTGTCGACCTGCCGGACGAGGTGGCTGACGCGTTCGACGCCGCCGGCGATGCGCCGCAGCACCGCGGCCGCCTCCTCGGACGCCCGCACGCCGTCGGCGGCGATGACCCGCGACTCCTCGATCAGGGCCGTGGTCGTGCTGGCCGCCTCGGCGCTGCGCCGCGCGAGGTTGCGCACCTCCTCGGCGACGACCGCGAAGCCGCGGCCCGCGTCGCCGGCCCGGGCCGCCTCGACGGCGGCGTTGAGCGCCAGCAGGTTGGTCTGGAACGCGATCTCGTCGATGTTGCGGACGATCTTCACCGATTCGTCGGCCGCGGACTTGATGCGCCCGACCGTGCCGGCCAGCCGGCTCATCGCCTCGCTGCCGGACGCCGCCTCGCGGCAGGCCTCGCCGGCCTCGCGGTTGGCCTCGCGGGCGCTGTCGGCGTTGCGGCCCGTCATGCCGACCAGCTGCGCGAGGGTGGCCGTCACCTCCTGCAGGTTGGCCGCCTGGTCGACGGCGTTCTGCGCCGTGTGCTGCCCGCCGCCCGCGACCTGGCGCGAGGCGGTGACCATGTGGGCGCTCGCCCCACCCAGCCGCTTCGCCACCAGCCAGAGGTCGCGGCTGATGCTCCTGGCCACGAACGACCAGACGAACACGGCCAGGACCACCGCCGCCAGGCTGGTCAGCAGCATGTTCGGCCCGATGTGGTCGCGGTCGATCAGCATGTGCGCCGCGAGCGGCGCGATCGTGACGCTGACCCCGGCGGTCAGCAGCTTCGTGCGCAGGGACATTCCAGAAAACATGGGCGGCCTCCGGTGACGGGCGATCCGGGAGCGGCCGCCCGCTCCGGCCGCGGACACCCGTTCCCGTTCCTGTCTTCGGCAGGCGCGGCAATAGCTTGAGGCTCGACGGGCGCCCCCGGTTCGCCTAGCCTCGGGGTGTCGGTCGGCACGCGGGGGCGGATGATTCCCGGGGAGGAGAGCGATGAGGACGAAAGCGGTCGCGACGACGGTCCTGGCGTTGACCCTGCTGACGGCGGCGGCGGACCTGCAGGCCGGGTGGCCGGCGCAGGCGGAGCCCGTCCGCCACCTCTACCTGATCCGTCACGGCGAGTACGAGCACGACGAGGACTGCGACGAGGACGTCGGCTGCGGCCTGGACCGCCTCGGCCGGCACCAGGCCGCGCTGGCCGGCGACCTCCTGGCTTCGCTGGGGATCGGATTCACCACGCTGCAGGCCAGCAGCATGACGCGGGCCCGCGAGACCGCGGCGATCATCGACGAGCGGTTGCCGGGGCCGGCGCTCGAACTCCACCGCGACGTGCGCGAGTGCACGCCGTCGACCCGCCGCGCCGACATCATGGCGGATCTGGAGCCGGGCGAAGCCGAGGCCTGCGAGCGGGAGCTGGCCGCCGCCTGGGACCGCCTGGTCCGGCCGGCCACGGACCGCGACGCCCACGACGTCGTGGTCTGCCACGGCAACGTCATCCGCTGGTTCGTCTGCCGCGCGCTGGACGTGGACCCGCAGGCCTGGCTGGGCATGAGCATCGCCAACTGCAGCCTGACGGTGATCCAGGTGCGTTCCGACGGGACGTGCCGGCTGGTGACCTTCGCCGACGCGGGCCACATCCCCTTCCCGCTGCGGACCTACCCCGGCACCCCGGCCGACCCCGCCGCCGTCGAAGCCGCCCTCGGCCCCGAATAAGATCGGTTCTGGTCAGGATCTTGTCCTGCCCATGCCCATGCTGCTGTTCGAGTTGGATCTGCACATCCTGCCGTGACAGGGGTGTCCTGCAGGCCCTGAAGCCAGGATGGCGGAAGGGCCGGAAGGGCAAGCGAGGCGGGCACAGGAAGTGCCCGACGAGCGTCCCCTGTCACGGCAGGATGTGCAGATCCAAGTCGCAACACTGCATGGGCAGGGACAATGTCCCGGCCAGAGCCTACGGGGTGATCGCGGGGGCGAAACCGGGGATGAGGTCGGCTTGGTACTGGCCGCTGTCGAGCAGGGCGATGCCGATGAAGATCATCACGCAGAGCAGGGCGCTCACCAGCACGACGGCGTAGAACTTCTTGTCCCACAGCAGGTGCATGAAGACCAGGGCCACCAGGGTGCCCTTGACCACGGCGATCCCCAGGGCCACCCAGATGTTCAGGGCGCCCAGGTCGACGTAGGTCACGGCGTAGGTCAGGACCGTCAGGAACATCAGGGCGCCGAACACGCCCAGCAGCGTCCTGACGGGCACGACGTGGGCGTAAGACGGGCCTTCTTGGTGCTTGCTCATGCTCGTGCCGCCTCCCGCGGTCCGCCGCTCAATGGATCAGGTAGAGCAGCGGGAAGAGGAAGATCCAGATCAGGTCCACCAGGTGCCAGTAGAGGCCGACGAAGTCGACCGGCGCGAAGTATTCCGGCCCGAATTCGCCCGCCGCGGACCGCCGCAGCAGCCAGACGATGGCGACCATGCCGGCCAGGACGTGGATGCCGTGCAGACCGGTCATCACGAAGTAGATGCCGAAGAACAGATGCACGTTGCGCGGCACCGGACCCGCGGGACCGTGCCCGCCGTGCGCCGCGTCGCCGTGGCCGGCCTGCGGGCGGTCGGCCAGGCCCTCCGGTCCGGTCGCCGCGTGCGGCAGGGTCGTGCCGCCGTCGGCGGGGGCCGCAGCCGTAGCGGCCGTCGTTTCGACCGTGGTCGCGGTCGTCGCCGCCGGCGACACCGTCTCGCCCTGGGGCACGTAGCGCGTTCCCCAGAGCAGACCGTGCTTCCATTTGTGCTGGTACTCGACGCCCTTGACGCCCAGGAAGACGCAGGCGCAGAGCAGCGTCGCGGCGAGCATCTGCTTGAGGCGGCGCTGCTGGCCCAGCTGCGCGCAGCGCACGGCCATCGCCATGGTGAGGCTGCTGACGATCAGCACCAGCGTGTTGAGGCCGCCGAGGGTCTTGTCCAGGAACTGGTGCGCGTAGGCGAAGATCTCGGGGTGGTTGGCCCGGTAGACCGCGTAGGCGCAGAAGAGCCCGCCGAACAGCAGGACCTCCGTGACCAGGAACAGCCACATGCCGAACTTGCCCGAATCGTACTGCTGCGCCATGGAGCCGAAATGGTGCTGCAGGTGGGGATCGGCGTGCTCGTCGCGTCCCTCGTGCGCGGTGCTCATCGGTCGGACACCTCGGTCTTGCGGAGCACGTACCCGCCGATCGCGGGGTCGTACGCCTGGTTCGAGTAGTCGTAGGGGTCGCCGCCCACGGGCTCGTCCGTGAAGTTGTGCAGCACCGGCGGCGAGGCGGCCTGCCACTCCATGGAGCCGCCGCCCCAGGGGTTGGCCGGCGCCGGGCGGCCCCGGTAGAGCGACTTCACCAGGTACCAGGCGGTCATGAAGAAGCCCGCGGCCATCAGGTAGCTGCCGATCGACGAGATCACGTGGTAGGGCTCGAACTTGTCCACGTAGGCGTAGTAGCGCCGCGGCATGCCCTGGCTGCCCATGACGAACTGGGTGAAGAACGTGATGTTGAAGCCCACCGAGATGATGATCGCCGAGATCCGGCCCCACTTCTCGTCGTACATCCGCCCGAACATCTTGGGCCACCAGTAGTGCAGGCCGGCCAGGAACGCGATCACCGTGCCGCCGAACATCACGTAATGGAAGTGGGCCACCACGAAGTAGGTGTCGTGCAGGTGGACGTCGGTGGCCAGCGAGCCCAGGAACAGGCCGGTCAGGCCGCCGATGCCGAACAGGAACATGAAGGACAGGGCGTAGATCATCGGCGTGTCGAAGCGGATGGAGCCCTTGTACATCGTGCTCAGCCAGTTGAACATCTTCACGGCCGAGGGGATCGAGACGCTGAAGGTCAGCGCGCTGAAGATCATGTTCATCAGCTCGGACTGGCCGCTGGTGAACATGTGGTGCCCCCAGACCAGGAAGCTGAAGGCGGCGATGGCGATGCTGGAGTAGGCGATGGCCCGGTAGCCGAAGATGTGCTTGCGGCTGAAGACCGACACCACCTCGCTGATGATGCCCATCGCCGGCAGGATCATGATGTAGACGGCCGGGTGGGAGTAGAACCAGAAGAAGTGCTGGTACAGCACGGGGTCGCCGCCCAGGGCGGGGTCGAAGATGCCGATGCCCATCACGCGCTCGACGATCAGCAGCACCATGGTGATGCCCAGGATCGGCGTGGCCAGGACCTGGATGATGGAGGTGGCGTAGAGCGCCCACAGCATCAGGGGCATGTCGAACCAGCCCATGCCCGCCGGCCGCATCTTGTGCATGGTGACGATGAAGT
This sequence comes from bacterium, assembly GCA_030654305.1. NCBI lineage: Bacteria > bacterium. Next base: position 12,426 of record JAURXS010000074.1, read on the forward strand.
TCAGTCCGGTGAACACCGAACTGAAGCCCAGCACGAACACCCCGAAGGTCAGCGTCACCACCGCGGTGTTGGTCGTGGTGGAGTAGGGCGCGTAGAAGGTCCAGCCGGCGTCCACCCCGCCCTGCACGATCGACAGCACCGCGATCAGCGCCCCGACCAGGTACAGGTGGTAGCTGGCCAGGTTGAGCCGCGGCAGCGCCACGTCCTTCGCGCCGAGCATCAGCGGCAGCACGAAGTTGCCCAGCGCCGCCGGGATGCCCGGGATGATGAACAGGAAGATCATGATCGCGCCGTGCAGCGTGAAGACCTTGTTGTAGTCGTCGGCCGACATCAGCGTGCGCGTCGGCGTCAGCAGCTCGGTGCGGATCAGCAGGGCCAGGATGCCGCCCAGCAGGAAGAAGGACAGGATCGAGGCCAGGTACATCACGCCGATGCGCTTGTGGTCGAGCGTGAAGAACCACGAGCGGAAGCCGTGGCTGCAGTTCAGGTAGTT
>JAURXS010000075.1 GCA_030654305.1 bacterium
CCCGAACTTCGCGTGCAGCTCGAACCAGCCGTCCACGCAGCCGGGGACCGAGATCGGCAACGGGCCGCGCGGCGGCACGAACTCCAGGCCGCGCTTCTGGAACTCCTCCAGCGTGAGAGCGCGGGGTGAGCGGCCGCTGGCGTTCAAGCCGTAGAGCCGGCGGGTCTTCGCGTCCCAGACGATGGCGAACAGGTCGCCGCCGATGCCGCTGCCGGTGGGTTCCATCAGGCCGAGGGCGGCGTTGGCCGCGATGGCCGCGTCGACGGCCGAACCGCCGGCCTTCAGCACGTCCAGGGCGATCTGCGTGGCCAGGGGTTGGCTGGTGCAGGCCATGGCGTGAGGCGCGATCACCTCGGAGCGGGTCGTGAAGCTGCTGCCGGTCACGCGGTCCGCCGCGGCAGACGGGCCGGGCGCCAGAACGGAGTGAAGGGCGAGCAGGGCGAAGGCGGCGTAAGACTTGCGGCGCATGGTCGGCTCCTTGTGGTTGTGCGCGGCGATCGTATCGCAAAGCGTGACGGGGGGCCAGCATCGGCTGATTCGCGCCGTCCCGGAATCGTGCGGTCGGGCGGCCACGAGGTATGTGATCTATGCTGTGATCCTCGATATCCCTTTGCGGAAGTCCGTACTCTCGCGAAACAGTCGGGCTCAACGGCTTCGAAGGGACCAAGAGCATGGGCTTCTTCAGGCGACTCATCGATTTCTTCACCCTGGGTTCCGACCACCCTGTCCGCCGGCTCCTTGCCTATTATCTGGTCCTGGCCGCCGTCGTCGGTGTGCTGATCTATTTCTTCCCCGTCTTCGACAAGGTGATCGGCAGCGCCCAGATCGACGCGGCGACTACGGGCCCGCAGGTGCTCGAGGACGGGCTGAAGTCGGGAACGATCCGCGGTTTCGACGCCGAACTCTCCCCCCGGCTCGAGTTCACGCTGAGCACGTTGATCATCCTGATGGGCACGCTCGTCCTGATGCTGCCGGTCTCCTGGGTCTACATGTCGACGCGGTACAACAAGGGCCACGACCAGCAGGTGGCCCAGACCCTCATCTTCCTGCCGCTGGTGGTGGCGGGGGTCGTCCTGGTCGTGCAGAACAGCCTCGCCCTGGCGTTCAGTCTCGCCGGCGTCGTCGCGGCGGTGCGGTTCCGCACCACGCTCCGGGACACGCGCGATGTGGTGTTCATCTTCCTCGCGATCGCCGTGGGCTTCGCCGCGGGCGTGCAGACCCTGATCGTGGCGGCGCTCGTCTCGGTCGTGTTCAACTTCGTGCTCATCCTGACCTGGCGCTACGATTTCGGCCGCAGCGTCCTGACGCCCACCGCGGTCTCCGAGTGGGGCGCGCCGCTGGAAGAACTGGCGGGGAGCCGGGCCGGCAAGAACGTCTCGGACCGGGACCTGGTGCTGGCCCTCGATCAGAAGCAGGCCCTGGCCCTGGCCGAGCGCTTCGCCCGGGTCCGGAGGCTCCTCGGCCCGCAGGGCCACAAGCCCCGCTACAACGCGGTCCTCACCGTCACGACCGAGGCGCTCTCCGAAGCTCAGGCGGCGATCGCCGAAGCCCTCGACCAGGTAGCCGGCCGCTGGCGCCTGGATGAAGCCGTTTCCAACGAAGGCAAGCCGTCCGAACTCTACTATCTGGTACGGATCCGCAAGTCCATGTCCAGGGACGACCTGCTCACCGCGGTGCGTGACCGGGCGGCGGACAAGATCACCAGCGCCGACGTCCAGCTCTCGAAAACCACCGACGAACACGAAGACAAATCATGAGGCGCCCCCCGTTGGCCGCGGCGCTGACCGCCGCGCTGCTGGCGGGGGCCGGATGTGGGAATTCCGACGTCGACGTCCTGGCGACCCGCGAGACGCGCCTGGCCGCGGCCCTCGCGGACACGGGTTCCGCGGGCCGCCCCGTCGCCCGCTGGATCCTGCCCCCCGACCTGGCGGAGATCTCGGGACTGGCGCTCACGCCCGACGGCCGGCTCTTCGCGCACAACGACGAGTCGTCCCTGATCACCGAACTCGACTACCGCCGTGGCGCCGTCATCAAGCAGTTCTACGTCGGGAAGCAGAACCTGGTCGGGGACTTCGAGGGCCTCGCCTGTGTCGGGGACCGGTTCTTCCTGCTGTCGAGCAACGGCAAGCTCTACGAGTTCGCGGAGGGCGCGGCGCAGGAGCGGGTCGACTACACGGAGCACGACACCCGTCTCGGCAAGGAATGCGAATTCGAGAGCGTGGCCTACGATTCGACGGCCAACGCGCTGATCCTCGCCTGCAAGAACGTCAAGTCGAAGCGACTCGAGAGCATGCTGGTGTTCTACCGCTACGACCTCGACGCGACCGGGGAGGCCGGAGTTTCCGAGTTCACGATCCCGTTCGCCGAAGCGATCGGCGGCAACGACTGGAAGCAGTTGCATCCGACCGACCTCACGGTGGACCCGTTCAGCGGCAACTACGTGCTCGTGGCGGCTCCGGAGAAGGCGTTCCTTTCGATCACGCCGGCCGGCGCGGTCGTCTTCTCCCGACCGCTCAGCGGCCGGCACCCGCAATCCGAGGGGATCGCCATCACCAGGGACGGCATCCTGATCATCAGTGACGAATCGGTCAACGCCGCGGCGACCATCACGCTGTACCGCTGGCCCCGAGGGGCGGTTTGAACCCATGCAGCCCTTCTCCATCCCCCGACTGCCAGGCGTCCTCGCCTTCGTGATCGCGCTCGGCGCGGTGGGCGCCTTCGCGCAGGTCACCCCCCCGCCACCTCCCGGCACCGCCACGGCGACGGTCGCGGCCGGCGCCCGGTACCACGGGGGCTGGCTGCGGCGCCTCCTCCTCGGCGACACCTACCGCGATCTCTGGGTCACCCCCATCGAGGTCCCGGTCCTGGACCTGGGCGCCTACGCCGGCGGCCTGACGCCGACCAAGACGGGCGGCGGCAACCAGACGCGGTCGTTGCGGTTCGAGGACCCGCAGGGCCGAGAGTACGTGTTCCGACTGGTGGACAAGGACGGCCTGACGATCTACCCGGGGTACGAGAACACCGTCCTGGAGGGCGCGACCCGCGACCAGATCAGCGCGCACCACCCCGCCGGCGCGGTGGTGGCCGACCGGTTGATGGCGGCGGCCGGCATCCCGCACCCGACCCCGGTGCTCCACGTGATGCCGGACGACCCCCGGCTGGGAAAATTCCGGGAAGAGTTCGCCGGACGGCTGGGCATGATCGAGATCCTGCCCACCGTGCCGGACGATACCGCGGGCTTCGCCGGCGCCGTCGCGATCATCGACAGCGACAGCCTGCTGACGCTGCTCGACGCGGATCCAGGGACGCGGTTCGACGCGCGCGCCTACCTCGTCGCGCGCCTGCTGGACATGTTCATGAACGACTGGGACCGCCATCCGGGGAACTGGAAATGGGCGCGAATGACGCCCGGGGGCGACTGGCTGCCCATCCCGCGCGATCGCGACAAGGTCATGATCGAATACGGCGGGCTCGCCGCAATCGCCGGGGCGAAGATCCCCAACCTGGTCCGCTTCGGAGACTCCTATCCGAGCCTGCGCGCGTTGACCTGCAACAGCCTCGATTCCGACCGCCGCCTGCTCGGCGGGCTCGAAGCGGCGGTGTTCGACTCCGCCGCCGTCTTCCTGGCCGGGCGCCTCACCGACCCGGTCATCGAGGCGGCGCTGCGGGCCATGCCCGTCGAGTACCAGGCGTCGGTGCCGGCCGCGGCAGCCAAGCTGATGGCCCGCCGCGACCTGCTGCCTGCGCAGGCCAAGCGCTTCTACCTCTTCCTGGCGGACGTGGTGGATCTCCATGCCACCGACGCGGCCGATCGCGCCACCGTCACCTTCATCGACGACCGCCACCTCGAGGTCGAGATCGGCTCCGGAGACGAGGCGCCGTATTACCGGCGCCGTTTCGTCGCGCCGGACACCCGCGAGATCCGGCTCTACCTGCACGAGGGTGACGATCGGGCCGTGGTGCGGGGCGACGCGCCGCCGGCGATGCGGGTGCGCGTCATCGGCGGCAACGGCGCCAACCAGCTGAGCGACTCGTCTAGCGCCGCCGGCCGGCCCGGCGCGGCCCGCTTCTACGACCGGGGCGCCGTCACCGGGATCGGGTACGGGCCGGACGCGCTCTTCGACCGCCGGCCATGGCCGCGCCCGTGGGGTCCGGCACAGGTCCCCGGCCGCGACTGGGGAACGAGAACATCCCCCCTCGTGGGACTCGGCGCCCCCGGCGATGTCGGTGTCGTCATCCGGCTGGGCGTCAACCGGGAGCGTTACGGCTTCCGCAAATACCCCTACGCCAGCCGGACCGCGTTGATCGGGGAGTATGCCGCGGGGGTCGGGGCGTGGCGGGTGACCGGCCTCTTTGACAAGCGGCGGGAAGAGTCAGCCGTCCACGTGACGGCGGCGGCCCGGATGTCGGAAATCGAAGTGCTCAATTTCCACGGCCTCGGCAACGACACTCCGGACGGCCCGATGGCGTACCACGAGACCCACCAGCGGCAGTGGCTGTTCCATCCCGCCGTGGCCTACGCGCTGGGACGCCGCAGCGACATCTTCCTCGGGCCGGTGATCCAGTACTCCACCACCGGCAGCTCGCCGGGCCACTACCTCTACGAACGTCGGCCTTACGGTTACGGAGACTACGGACAAGCGGGGCTCCGTCTGGGATTGTACAGCGACACCCGCAACCGGTCGAAGGATCCGAGCCGCGGCCTGTTGCTCGACCTCAGCGCGACGGTCTACCCGGCGGTGTGGGACGTCGTCTCCACGTTCGGCGTCCTCGCCGTCAATACCGGAGGGTACTACTCGCTGCACCTGCCGCTGCGCCCGGTCCTCGCCCTGCGCGCGGGCGGGAAGAAGGTCTACGGCGAGTTCCCGTTCCACGAGGCGGCCTTCATCGGCGGCCGCTCCTCGGTCCGGGGACTGGACCGCGAGCGCTACGCCGGCGATGCGGCGGTCTACGGCACGGCGGAACTCCAGATCACCCTGATCCGCTTCGCCGTCCTGCTGCCGCTGGACATCGGCGTGTACGGGTACGGCGACGCCGGGCGCGTCTACGCGGATTGGGAGTCGCCCGGCGGGTGGCACGACTCGACCGGCGTCGGTTTCTGGGTCGGCGTGCTGAACCCGGCCACCGCCGTGAGTCTCGAGCTGGGCGACCCGCGCGGCCGCAGCGGCTTCCGGGTACGAACCGGGCTGACCTTCTAGAGTCGCCGATGGCGGGGGGCGACGATCGGGTCTACGTTGCCCGCGCACCACCGACGCCAGGCGACCGCCGGCGGGGGACACGCGCAAGCCTCCGGTCTTCACCAGCCGCACGTCCACGCACTTCGCCCTCCGTCACGGTTCGTCTTGGCTTCGGTCTACCGATCTCCCCGCCAAGCACGAGCCCCCCAGGCTTCGGCCGGACCCGCATCCGGCAGTCAGGATGGCATCGCCATGAAGAACTCGCTCCGCGTCCTCATCCTGGCCGGCGTCGTCTTCGCCGCGCCGGTCCTCTACCGCGCGTACGCCGGCGTGACCACGCCCAAGTCCATGGTCGCGAGCCCCGTCACGCTCTCCGCGCCCGAGGCGCTGAACGTCACGGATTTCGAGGCGCGCCTCAAGGACTACCTGGCCCTCCATCAGAAATTCGAAGGGACGCTCCCGGCGCTCTCGAACAAGTCGACACCCGCGCAGGTCGAATCGAACCAGCTGGCGCTCAACGCGCTGATCAAAAACGCCAGAGCGGATGCGGTGCAGGGTGAATTCTTCACGCCGGGCATCCGGGCGGTTGCGGTCCGAGCGCTGGAAGGGGCCCTCGCCGGCCCCGCCGGCAAGGCCAGCCGGGAATCGATCCTGGACGAAAACACCAACGTGGCGAATCTCCACGTGAACGATCGGTACCCGGACGCGATCCCGCTCGCGACGATGCCGCTGCAGGTGCTGGAGGCCCTGCCGAAGCTGAGCGAGGGCCTGGAATACCGATTCGTCGGCGAGCGCCTGGTCCTCCTGGATACCCATGCCAACCTGATCGTCGATTTCACGGACAACATCCTGCCGTAGCGGCATTGGTGGAGTGTGACCATGAAGATGCGCTGGCTCCTGCTGCCCCTGTTCGCAGCCTCCCTGATCGCGGGCGGCTGCACCTCCGGGATCCCGGTCGCGACCGACCCAGCCACCGTCGAGGCCTCCCAAGGCGCGGCCGAAGCCCCGATCCCGCTGCCGACCGAGAAGGATTCCCTGAAGTTCGCCGTGCTGGGGGACTACGGCACGGGAGGGACCGGGCAGTACGAACTGGCGGCCGAGATGGCGCGCGTCCACGAAGGCTT
>JAURXS010000076.1 GCA_030654305.1 bacterium
ACCCGCAGCTTGTCCCGGGACTGCAGCGGCAGCGGCGGCAGCGCCCCGGACATGGCCTCGGCCAGGGCCACTTCGATCGTGCGGTAGGTGAGGTCGGGGTCGAGCCTCTCGATCAGGGCCCGCTCGGGCAGCGTGTCGGCCCAGAGACCGCCGGCCTGCCGGACCAGGTCGACGACCGTCATGCCCTCGCGGAACTCGTAACGGCCGGTGTTCTTCACGTTGCCCTGGGCCTCGACCCAGTTCTCGAGGCGCTCGGGGATGCGGTCCACACGCACGACGTCGGCGTCGCGCAGCAGGTGGCGCATCTTCAGGCGCAGGTCCAGGTCGGACTGGACCCGGTCGGGCTGCTCGGGACGGCGTTCGGGGAGCGGCACGATCCGCGCGACGTGCACGACGTCGGCCACGGCCTCGGCCGTGAAGCCGCCCGCGAAGCGGATCAGGTCCTGAACGTCCTCGCCGTCCTTCAGCTCGTAGGTCCGGGGGCGCCGCACTTCTCCCTCGACGCGCACCGTGATCGTGCGGGCCGGGATCAGCACCGTGTCGCCGTCGCGCAGGATGGGGTCGTCGCCGCGCCGGCCCTCGAGCAGGTAGCCGTAGAAATCCAGCTCGGCCAACAACTGGTTGCCGCGCAACACTTTGATCGACCGCAGACCGCCCTGCTCGTTGGGCCCGCCGGCGGCGTAGAGGGCCGTGAAGGCGGTCGACAGGCTGGTCAGCTCGTAGGCGCCCGGCTGGCGTGCCTCGCCCACCACGAACACACGGATGGCGCGCAGGGCGCCCAGGCTGACGTCCACGAACGTGGAGCCCCCCTCGCCCGAGGGGTCGATGCCGGAATAGGAGCCGGCCAGCTTCTCGCGCACCGCGCGCGTCACCTGGGCCAGCGTGCGGCCGGCGCAGTTCACCTTGCCGCCCTTGGGCAGGATGATGCCGCCGTCGCGGTCGACCACGCGCTCGAGGCGGAACTCGACCTCGCCGAACACGTCCACGCTGACTTGGTCCCCGGGTCCGAGCATGTAGTCGGGCGGCACGGGGCCGAAGGCCGGCGGCGCGAACATGCCCGGATCGAGGCGGAAGAAGTCGGCGCCGAACGGGGTGTCCGCGGTGGGGAGCGGCGTCTCGGCGGCGACGGCGGCGGGAACGGCAGCCGTCTCCAGGTCGAAGGGCAGGATCACCCGCGGGCCGGGCGGCAGCGCGGTGCGGCCGGGCGGCAGGGTCGTGTCGACCACCGTCGTCCCCTGTGCCTGCAGGCGCTGCATCAGCTCCTGCTGGGTGAGGCCCGATCGGCGCAGCGCCTGCTCGACGAGTTCGGGCGGGACGTCCTGGGCGGACGCGGGAAGGGCGAACGTCGCGAACACCGCCGACGCGGCCAGCAGCGACAGCAGGGCCGGCAGGCGGGGTCGGCGAACGACTTGATGTCTGATCGGCATCGTGACAACTCCGAGGCGTGACGGGGTGGCATCCCGGCGAGGGTCCGACCGGCGGAGCGAGCGGGGATCGGTCCCGGTATCCGGGGACCCCGCCGGGCCAGAGTAGCACCTCGGACCGGAAGGGCAAAGCCCCGGTTCCGGCCCGCGGATCGCCCCCGGCGCTATTCGGCGGTTCGCTGCGTCGCGGCGGCCCGCACGTTGATGACGATCATGAGGAACAGAAGCAGCGTCAGGCCGCAGATCCCCCAGAACACGATCCCGCCGAGCGCGGGGCGCGCCCGGCAGACGAAGGCGGCCGCGATGCACGCGGCCGTCGCCGCGGCGTAGATCAGCGTGACGCGCGCGTGGCTCAGGCCCGCCACCAGCAGCCGCTGGTAGATGTGGCTGCGGTGCGGGCGGAACGGGTTGCGCCCGTGGACGGCGCGATTGAGCAGCGTGTAGGTCGCGTCGCTCAGGAAGGGCCAGAGGAACAGCAGCGGCAGCCACAGGGGCGTCGCGCCGGCGCGGTCGGGGCCCGCGTGGGCCCGCAGCACGCCCATGGCCAGCAGGAAACCCAGGGGCAGGCTGCCGACATCGCCCATGAAGACGCGCGCCCGCGGGAAGTTCGCCCGCAGGAAGCCCACCGTCGCCCCGGCCAGCAGGGTCGCGGTCACGGCCAGCGGGACGTCGCCGGCGAGCGCCGCCCAGACCGCCAGGGCGCCCGCCCCCAGCAGGACCTGGAAGCCCGCCAGCCCGTCGATGCCGTCCATGAAGTTGAACATGTTCGTGAAACCCACGACGAAGAGCCACGACACCGCCCAGCCGAGCATCCCGGCCGCCATCGGCGCCGCACCCGGCAGTTCGAAGGCGACCACCGGCAGACCCGCGGCCTTCAGGCAGGCCGCGGCCACCAGCGACTGGACCGCCAACCGCGGCAACGGCGGCAACCCCCGCCGGTCGTCCACGAAGCCGAGCACGGCCAGGACGGCGGCGCCCGCGGCCAGCGCCGCGGGAAATCCCGGCGCGGGAAACACGCCCGCGACGGCGGCGCCGGTCATGCCCAGCAGCCAGGTGGCGAGGATGCCGATGCCGCCGCCGACCGGCACGGGCACGGTATGACTGCTGCGGTCGTTGGGGATGTCGAGGGTGTGGGAGCGCTCGAGCGCGCGCACGAGCGGGGGGACGCCCAGCATGCTGGTTGCGGCCGAAATCGGGAACAACAGCCAGAGAATGGACATGCCGGCTCCAGGTGCTGGTGCGAGCGAAAACGCGGCGGGGCTGCCGGGATTCTAGGTTTCGACGGCCGCCACCGTCAAGGCCAACGACGGCCCCGGCCCGCGGCGCCGCCGGTCGCTGCAGGCTTTCCCCCTTGTGCTGATCACCGGGTGTGCCATACTTCCGCCTGCGGAAAAACGGCAAGCCACCAGCTCCTCGGTTCCCGTCCGGCTGACCGTGGCCCCGCAGTGGAGACGATCGATCACCAGCGCCGCTTCGTCGCGCCGCGGGCGGGAACTGGCCATGCTCAAGAACACGTTGTGGAACGCCCTGGGGCTGATCGTACCCAGCCTCGTCGCCATCCCGACCATGGCGGTCATGGCCAGGATCCTCGGCGTCGAGAAGTTCGGCATCTTCATGCTGGCGATTTCCGTCTTCGGTTACGCCGGCGTGTTCGACGGCGGCCTGACCCGGGCGGTCATCCGCGCCATCGCCATGCACGACGACGACGAGACGCTCAACCGGGAAGTCGTGGGCACCGCGAGCTACGCGGTCCTCGCGCTCGGGCTGATCGGGACCTTGCTCCTCTACTTCTGGGCGCGCCCCCTCGCGATCCTCCTGAAGGTGTCGGCGCCGGTTCTGGCCGACACGGTCGATGCGCTCCGCTTGCTGGCGCTCGCCGTCCCGGCCTACCTGCTGAGCCTCGTCTGGTTCGCCTACCTCGAGGGCAAGCAGCAGTTCGCGAAGCTGGGCACGCTGAAAACCCTCTCGGGGCTGCTGGTCGCGGTGCTGCCCGCCGTCGCCGTCCTGATCCGGCCCAGCCTGGCCGCGGCGCTCGGCGGGCTGCTGCTGGCGCGGGTCGCCACCATGATCATCGCCTACCTGCCTTGCCGCCGCGGCATGGCTGCGGGGGTGTTCCACTTCCGGCAGGCCACCCTGGGGGCGCTGTTCCGGTTCGGAGGTTGGATCACCGTCTCCAACATCATCAGCCCGATCATGGTGTACGTGGACCGCTTCGTCCTCTCGAACGTCCTGGGCGCCGGCCGGGTGGCGTTCTACGCCGCGCCCTCGGAGGTCGTTTCGAGGATGTCGGTGATCCCGGGCGCCGTATCGCGGACGATCTTCCCGCTGTTCAGCAAGCTGCAGGGATCGGCCGACGACACCGCCAGGACCGCGTTCCGCGGCCTGCTGATCGCCTGCACGCTCGTCGCCGTCCCCGTCTTCATCTTCGCGGAATGGATCCTGACGGCCTGGCTGGGGGCGCCGTACGGCGACGAGTCCGCCGGCATCCTGCGGATCCTCCTGGTCGGGTTCGTCTTCAACGCCGTCGCGCAGGTGCCCTATTCACGGATCCAGGCCCACGGGAAATCCCGGGTCACGGCGTTCGTGCATCTGGTCGAACTGTTCCCGTACCTCGCCTTGATGATGCTGCTGATCGGCAAGTACGGCCTGATCGGAGCCGCCGCGGCCTGGACCGTGCGCGTGTGCGCGGATTTCTTCGCCCTCCAGTTCCTGTCGCGCAGGCTGGTGAGTTGACCATGCCGTATCTCGTGATCGGCAACGCGATCATCCTGCTGGCCATCGCGGCCGGCCTGCGGCAGCGGCTGTCGCCGTATTCGCCGCTGATGTTGAGCGCGTTCGCGTGGGTGACCGTCTTCGTCAGCGGCCTGATCTTCGG
>JAURXS010000077.1 GCA_030654305.1 bacterium
CCGAAGATCACCAGCGCCGTGGTCGAGCCGAGCCAGCCGAACCCGGAGGCCGGCTCCAGGTGGCCGGTGTGCACGGCGATCGCCGCCAGCAGCAGCGGCACGAAGACGCGCAGGCCGGCCGCGGCGGCGAGGCCCAGGCCCAGCGTGATGCCGATCGCCGTGTCCATGGTGTGCTCCTCGCCGGGATCAGGGACGGTCGCTCGGCTCCTGCGGCTCGCGGGACTTCTGAGACTCATGGGGCTCCTGGGGCGCGAACAGCCGGTGCAGCGTCGCCAGGTGCTGCAGGCGCTCCTGCTCGCTCTCGGCGCTCTTGAGCGACTCCATCGAGCGGCCCAGGACCTTCTTGATGAACTGCTGCAGGCTGGCGTCGACGGCCGCGGCCACCTCGTCGGACTGCTTGCGGCGCACGTAGCCGACCTGCTTCTCCTTGAGGTCCTCGAGGTAGGCGCGGAACTCGGCCACGCTGGGGCGCAGGTCCATCTCGCCAACCCAGGCGCGGAACTCCGCCAGCTCCTCCTCGATGATGCGCTCGGCCGCGGGCAGCTGCTTGCGGCGCGCGGCGAGGTTGGCCTGGACGATCTCGTCGAGGTCGTCCAGACCGAAGACGTAGGTCTCTTCCACCCGCGCGACGTCGGGATGGACGTCGCGCGGGACGGCGATGTCCAGGACGTAGAGCGGCCGCCCGCGGCGGCGGCGCATGGCGGTGCGCACCATCTCCGGCAGGATCACGGGCTCCAGGCTGCCGGTGGTTGAGAGCACGACGTCCACGTCGGCCAGTGCGGTGGGCAGGTCCTCCCAGGGACGCGCGCGCACGAGTTCGCCCTTGCCGCCGTTGAGGTCGTCCGCGAGGGATCGCGCGCGCTCGGGGCTGCGGTTCACCACGATCAGGCCGCCGATGCCCTGCTGCAGGAAGTGGCGGGCCGCCAGGGCGCCGGTCTCGCCGGCGCCGACCAGCAGGGCGCGGTGCCGCGGCAGGTCGGCGAAGAACTTGCGGGCCAGCTCGACGGCGGCGAAGGCGACGCTGACCGCCCCCTCGCCGATCTTCGTCTCGGTGCGGACGCGCTTGCCGGCGCGGAACGCGCCCTGGAAGGCGCGCATGAGCACCGGGCCGAGCTCGTGGTGCTCCTTGGCCAGCCGGTAGGCGTCCTTGAGCTGGCCGGAGATCTGGGGCTCGCCCAGCATCATGCTCTCCAGGCCGGCCGACACCCGGTAGAGACGGCGCACGGCCTCCCCGTCGGTCAGGCGCACGGCGTGCTCGCCGGTGAACAGCGAGGGGTCGAGCCCGGCGCCGGCCAGGCTGCGGGTCATGCACTCGAAGGGGGCGAATCCGGGCAGGGCCTCGACGTAGATCTCGGTGCGGTTGCAGGTGCTGACCGGCACGGCCGAGACGAACCCCGGCTCCAACGATAGGGCCGCCAGCAGCCCGCCCACGCGCTCGGGGTCGATGTGCGCGCGCTCGCGCACCTCGGTCGGCGCGAGCCGGTGGTCGATCCCCCACAGGTGCAGGCCGGCGTGCCCCGCCATCACACGCCCCCGCGCAGGCTGAAGTTGTGGAAGCTGGGGATGAAGTGGTGGATGGCGCCCATCGCCAGGACCACCGCGAGGTAGGTCAGGATCGCCAGCGTGTTCATGCGGCGGCCGCGCCAACCCCACCAGCGGTGGCCGGCCAGGCCCACCAGGTAGACCAGGAAGATCAGCCAGGAGGTCAGGATCTTCGGGTCGAAGGGGGTCAGGCTGCGCGCCGTCTCGGGGTCGAGCTTGTCGGCCAGGTCGTAGAGCCACAGGTGCCCCAGCGCGAGGGCCCCGAACAGCAGGGGCACGCCCAGCTTGGCCGCGCCCACGCTCATGCGCTCCAGGACCTCCAGCGGCGGCAGCCGGCGGAAGAGCAGCCCGAACGTCTTGCGGGCTAGCTGGCGCGCCAGCACCAGGTAGAGGACCGCGTAGAGGAAGCTGAGGCTCAGCGCGGTGTACGCCAGCAGCACCAGCACGGCGTGGCCGGCGTAGCCGGGGTCCTCCAGCAGCGGGTTGGCCGCCGGTTCGGCGACGGAGAACGCGCTGGCGATGAACTGCAGCAGGAAGGCCACGCCCGTGACCAGGAACCCCGTCTCGCGCACGCGCAGCCGGCGTTCGACCACGGCGTAGATCAGCAGCAGGGACAGCGCCAGCAGCGACAGGAACTCCAGGGGCGAGGCCATCGGCAGGTGGTGGTGCACCCGCGCGTGGATGACGGACGCCGCGAGGTGGGCCACCACGGTCGTCGCGAGCAGCCGTCGCGCCCAGAGGTGGGCGAACCTGCGGTTCTCGTAGAAGACCCACAGGTAGGCCACGAAGAGCAGCAGGTACAGCAGCGGGAGCAGGACCTCGCCCACCGTCAGCGCGAGCCTCATGCCGGCCCTCCTTCGACGCGGGGACCGGCCGCGGCCAGCCGGTCGAGCACGGCGGCGGCCATGGTTTCGGATTCCTTGATGCAGGCGTTGACCGACACGCCGCGGTACGAGCTGCCGGACAGGTGCAGGCCCGGCAGGCCGGCGAGCCGCGCGTCCATCCGGCGCAGGCGGTCGAGGTGGCCGGGTTCGTACTGGGCGATGGCCCGCGGGTGGCGGAACACCCGGGTCATCTCCGGGTCGCCGCGCAGGCCCATGAGTCCGCGCAGCTCGGCGACGGCGCGGTCCCGCAGGGCGTCGTCGTCGTCGTCCAGGACGTGCGGATCGAGCGGGCCGCCGGCCATGCAGTGCAGCAGGACCCGGCCGTCCGGCGCGCGGCCGGGGAAGATGCTGCTGGTCCACAGGGCGCCCAGCAGGCGGCTGTGCTCGCAGGTGGGGATCAGGGCGCCGAAGCCGTCGAGGTCGTGCGCCACGTCGCCGCGCGCGTAGCCCAGGGCGATCACGGCCATCGGCACGTAGGGGATGCCGTCCAGCAGGCCGGACAGCGCGGGGTCGAGCCCGCGCAGGTGGGCGGCGGCCGCGTGGGCGGGCGCGGCGTGGACGACGGCGTCGGCCTCGAAGGATGCGCCCTCGTCGACCCGCACGCGCCAGACTGCACCGTCGCGGCCGATCGACGCGACCGCGCGGCCCGTGACGAGGGAGGCGCGGGGGTCGTCGCTCAGGGTCCGCGCCAGGGCGGCGGGCAGCGTCGCCATGCCGTCCCGGAAGGAGTGCAGGGTGCCGGACGGGCCGGCGTCGGCGGCCCGCTTGCGCTGCTTCGAGATCGCCGCGAGCGCGCGGAACAGGCTGCCGTGGTCGCGCTCCAGCTCGACCATCCGCGGGAACGCGGCCGCGAGGCTGAGCCGGCGGGCGTCGCCGCCGAAGATGCCCTTGACCATCGGGTCGAGCATCAGCTCCGCGAAGTCGCGCCCCAGGCGTCGGCGCCCGAACTCCCAGACCGATTCGTCGGTCGCGGGGTCTTCGGCGGCGCGGCCCAGGTCCCGCCGGCGCGGCACCAGGAGTTCGCCCAGCACGCGCAGCTTGGCGCGGGGGGTGAACAGGTCGGTCTTGAGGAAGGCGGGCGGCGAGGCGGGGATCTCGCGCAGGCGGCCGCCGACCACCAGGAAACGGCGCCGGGCCGCGTCGCTGCTGCGCACCAGCTCGTCGCGCAGGCCCAGGCGGTCGACCAGGCGCAGCGTCGCCGGCTCGTTGTCCAGGAAACCGTTGGGGCCCCACTCCAGGCGCCAGCCGTCGTGCGCGAGGGTGCGCAGGTTGCCGCCGGCCTGCGGCGCGGCTTCCAGGACGTCGACCCGCAGGTCGAGCCCGCGCGCCGTCGCCCCATCCAGCAGCCGCAGGGCCGTGGCCAGGCCCGACACCCCGCCGCCGACCACGACCGCGCGCCGCGCGTTCCCTTGCAGCTTGGTCGTGTCCCGCTCAGTCAAGGGTCGCCTCCGCGCGGAAGGGATCGCCGGCCAGGCGCGCCGCCAGCGAGGCGAGCCAGGTCTCGTCGAGGTTGAGCGCGGCGCCGCGGTCGAACTCGTGCACGCCCAGCCCCTGGGCTTCGTGGCGCAGTTCGAGGTCGAGCTCGTGCAGCGTTTCGATGTGCTCGCAGGTGAAGCTGACCGGCTGCACCAGCAGCCGGCGGCAGCCGGCCCCGGCCAGGCGCCGCGTCTCGGCCGTGATCTCGGGGCCCAGCCACTTGATGGGGCCGACCTTGCTCTGGAAGGCCAGCAGGGGCGCGGCTCCGCCCGGCAGCCGGGCCAGCCAGGCGGCATGGCCGGCCGCGGCGAGGGTGGCCCGCACGCGCTCGTGGACGGCGCTGACCGTGGCGCGGGTCTGGCTGAGGTAGGGGTCGCCGCGCTTGATGAAGCTCTCGGGCAGGGAGTGCGCCACGTAGATCAGGGCGCACTCCTGCGGGTCGGCGCCCTCGTCGGCCCAGCGCCGCAGGCCGCGGCCCGCGTTGGCGGCCAGCGTCGCGACGAAGCCGTCCAGCAGGTGCCAGGCCTCGACCACGTGGACCGCGGCGCCGGGAGCGAGGCGGTCCAGCGACCGCTGCACGAAGGACAGCGTGCTGCCGTTGGTGGCGTCGGAGTACTGGGGGTACATCGGCAGGACCAGGAACTGTTCGGCGCCGCGCTCGCGCAGCCCGCGCACGGCCTCGTCGGGGAAGGGCCGCCAGTAGCGCATGGCCGGCAGCGCGACCGTCGGCCTGCCGGCTTCGCCCAGCAGCTCGGCCAGCCGGTCCCCTTGGGCGCGGGTGGTCGGGACCTGCGGCGAGCCGCCGCCGAGCCCCATCTCGAGGTACCGCCGGCGCACGGCCGGTGCGCGCCGCCACGCGATGAGGCTTCCCAGGAGCGGGGAGAGCAGGCGCGGGATGGGGATGATCTGCGGGTCCTGGAACAGGTTGCGCAGGAAGGGCTGCACCGCGTCGGGCCCGTCGGGCCCGCCCATGCCGCACAGGATCAGGCCCGTGGTCCGGGCCGGGTCGAGGTGGTCCTGCCGGAAGCGACGCGGTGCGGTCATCCTCGCCTCAGATGGTCTTGGAGAACAGGGGTTTCCCGCTCGTGCGGTCCAGGTAGGCGTCGAACTCCATGCACAGGTTGCGCACGAAGAAGCGCCCCAGGTCGGTCACGCGCACGCGGTCGGGCAGGAACTCCACGAAGCCCTCGTCCTGGTAGGGGAGCAGGCGGGCCAGCCCGTCGGCCAGCAGCTCGTCCGCCGGCGCGCCGAAACCGGGCACGGTCAGCGCGTAGGGCAGCTCCAGGTTGCACATCAGGTTCAAGATCGCCAAGCGCCGCAGGCGGTCGTCGTCGCTGAGGCGGTGCCCTTTGACGACCGGCAGGCGCCCGGCGTCGACCGCGGCCTGGTAGCCGTCGAGCTCGGCGTCGTTCTGGACGAAGCGGTCGCACACGTCGCCGATGCCGCTCATGCCGAAGGCCAGCATGTGGGGCGCCGGGCGCGTCGTGTAGCCCATGAAGTTGCGGTGCAGGCGCCGCTCCCGCAGCGCGACCGCGAGCTCGTCGTCGCGCCGGGCGAAGTGGTCGATGCCGATCCAGTCATAGCCGGCCTCGGCGAACAGATCGATCGCCAGGCGGAACAGCTCGAACTTCTCGAAGCCGGACGGCATGTTGTCGGTGTTGATGAGCTTCTGCTGCGGGCGCACCCAGGGCACGTGGGCGTAGCTGAAGCAGGCCACGCGGTCGGGCCCCTGCTCGATGATGTCGCGCAGGGTGCGCTCGAAGGAGTCGCGCGTCTGCTCCGGCAGGCCGTAGACGAGGTCGAGGTTGACGCCCTCGTAGCCGGCCTCGCGGCAGGCCTGGTACAGCTCCAGCGTGCGGTCGCGCTTCTGTAGGCGGCCGATGGCCTTCTGCACCGCGGGCTCGAAGTCCTGCACGCCCAGGCTGATGCGGTTGAAGCCCTGCGCGCGCAGGAAGCGCGCCTGCTCCGGCGTGCCGATGCGCGGGTCGACTTCGATCGAGACCTCGCCCCGCGGGTCGACGGCGAAGGCGGCGCGCAGCAGCCCCAGCGCGCGCTCCACCTGCGGGTCCTTGAGGAAGTTGGGCGTGCCGCCGCCCCAGTGCAGCTGCACGACGCGCCGGCCCGGGCCCAGCACGTCCACCACCGCGGCCAGCTCGCGCTCGACGCGGTCGAGGTAGGCGTCGACGGCGCCCTTCTCGGTGGAGACGACGGCGTTGCAGCCGCAGTAGTGGCAGTGCTTGGCGCAGAAGGGCAGGTGCAGGTAGACCGACAGCTCGTCGTCGGGCCGCGCCGCCAGCTCGCGCAGCGCCGCGCGGTAGTCGTCTTCGCCGAAGCCGCTCGTCCAGGCCGGCACCGTCGGGTAGCTCGTGTACCGGGGCCCCGGCTTGTCGTGCTTCTCGAGAAGGTCGCGCGGAACGTCCAGGGCCATCTCAGTCCCCCTCGCGGTACGCCTGCACGGTCGCGACCAGGGTCTCGACCGCGTCCAGGGGCGCCTCCGGCAGGATGCCGTGCCCGAGGTTGAAGACGTGGCCGGCGGCGTCGCGGCCGGCGCGGCAGATCTCCAGCGCGCGGCGGCGGATCTCCTCGTGGCTGCCGAACAGGCACAGCGGGTCCAGGTTGCCCTGCACGGCCCGGCCGGGATAGGCGCGCGCGGCGACCGCGAGGTCGAGCGTCCAGTCCACGCCGAACGCCTCGGCGTCGAGCGTGCGCACGTGGTCGAGGTAGGGGGCGCTGCCCTTCAGGAAGTAGACGCGGGGCACGCCCGCGCCCTTCAGGCCGGCCAGGATCCGCCGCAGCCCGGGCATGATGATGCGCTCGTAGTCCTGCGGGTGCAGGATGCCGCCCCAGGTGTCGAAGATCTGAACCGCATCGACGCCCGCCTCGACCTGCATCAGCAGGTAGTCGGTGATCTGGTCGGCCAGCTTGTCCAGCAGGCGCGACAGCAGCGCCGGGTCGGAATAGAGCATCGCCTTGAGGTGCCGGTAGTCCTTGGAACCGCCGCCCTCGATCATGTAGGCCGCCAGCGTGAACGGCGCGCCGGCGAAGCCGATCAGGGGCGTGCGGTCCCCGAGCTCGCGTTTGATCATCCGCACGGCGTCGGCCACGTAGCCGGTGTGCTCGCGCGAGTCGACGACGCGCAGGGCGTCCACGTCGGCCGCCGCGCGCACGGTGTGGTGCATCCGCGGGCCGTGGTCGTCGAAGGAGAAGGGGGCGCCCATGGGCTCCAGCGGCACCAGGATGTCGCTGAACAGGATGGCCGCGTCGAAGCCGAAGCGGCGGATCGGCTGCAGGGTGACCTCGCAGGCCAGTTCCGGCGTCTTGCAGAGGCTGATGAACGAGGTCTTCTCGCGCACGGCGCGGTACTCGGGCAGGTAGCGGCCCGCCTGGCGCATGATCCAGATCGGCGTGCGCTCGTGCGGCTCGCAACGCAGGGCGGACAGGTAGGGAAGATTCTGCAGCGTGTCCATCGTGTCTCCGGGATGGGGCCGCCGCTGCGGTGCGGCGCCGGGGCGCGGTCGACCGCCGCGCGCCGGGAGGAAATCTAGTCGCGAAACCGGCGAATTGTGTCACAAAGACGTCATGTCGGCGGATTTTCGGGGCCGGTGGCGCCGGATCAGCGGCCGCGGAACCCCAGGTTGCGCAGCAGCGCTTCCACGATCCCCGCGGCGGCCGGGTCGAGGCCCTCGAAGAGGAAGCCGGTGGCGGCGAGGTCGGGGTTCACGTCGCGGCCGGCCCACCGGCAGACGGCGGAGACCGCCAGTTCGTCGCTGGCGGCGGCTCCGGCGGGCAGCACGATCCTCAGGTCGTGCCGCGCGCCGACGGGGATCTCCCGCCGGCCGACCAGGCGCATGCCCTCGCCCGTCAGGTCCACGAGCCGACCCAGCTCCTCGCCGGTCGCGTCGTCGAGGACCTGCAGGTACAGGATCAGGGGGCGGCGTGCCTGTCGGCGCTGGCTCGTGGTCATGGCTCGTGCTCCGCAGCGGGTGACCTGCCCGGGCGCGGGGGTCTCCGGCTGTCGTGGTCTTCGGCCGCGGGGGCCCCGGCTTGAGAAACGGGCCCCGCACCGTCCTGGTGCGGGGCCCGCCGGATTGTCGCGTCACCCGGTCGTTACCGGGCGTGGAACGGGGATCAGTGCCCGCCGGCCTCGTAGTGCGCGTCGCCGAAGTCCTTGACGTGGCACTTGTTGCACAGCGACCGCTGGTTGGTCACCAGGGTGTAGCCGTAGTCCTTGTTCGCCACATCGTCGGCTGAGGCGCCGATGTCGGTCGCCTGCGGGTGCGAGCTGATCAGGTGCGTGGACGTGAAGTCCCAGCGGCCCGCGTCGGCGAACGGCGAGGCGTGCGAACGGTGGCAGGTCAGGCACATGACCTGGTCCTGCGGGGTGGGGCCCTGGGTGTAGTTCAGGGGATCCACGGTCTCGAGGTCGGCGTTGACGGCCTCGAAGGGAACCAGGCCGCGGTACGACGTGGTGGGGTCGCCGCCGGTGGTCTGGTCGGTGCTGACGTAGGCGTTGTAGGTCGCCGCGATCAGGCTGCCCATGTCCTCGCCGGTCGGGTGCACGAAGTCCGTGGTGTTGCCCGCGTGGAGGTCGGTGTGGCAGTTGGCGCACCACTCGCTCATGCCCGACTTGTAGACGGTGTGCGAGATGTCGGTCTCGGGAACGCCCGTGGGGCTGTTGCCCAGGGTGCGGCGGCTGTTGCCCAGAGCGATCGGGGCGGGGCTGTCGAAGCCGTAGCGCGCGCCGCCGTAGATGGGGCCGTTGCCCTCATCGCCGTACAGCAGGCGGTAGTTCTCGTTGCCGTGGGGATCGTGACAGCTGGTGCAGGTCAGGTACTGGCTGTCGAAGTCGCCGCCGGGGGCCGCGGCCAGGACGGGGTCCCGGACGATGCCGTAGGCCGGCGAGACGACGTTGTGGCCGTGGGTGTAGCCCTGGGTGGAGCCGGCGCGGGGGCTGGTCCACGAGAAGGTCTTGGTGACCCAGTAGAAGTCGCCGCCGGCGCCCCAGCCGAAGCCGCCCGCGAACTGGCCGTAGGCCGCGTGGCACTTCAGGCAGGTGTCGCTGGCGTTGCCGTTGTTCAGCAGGTAGGCGTTGCCCGCGGGATGATTGACATCCACGAGGTTGCCGTTCTGGCTGTTGTGCATCGTGTGGCAGCCGGCGCAGTAGGCCACGCCGCCGTCATGGAACGCCAGGGCAGCACCGCTGCTCAGGGCGAGAGCCAGGACGATGGTTGCGGAGATCAACAGTTTGTGCTTCACAGAATCGCCTCCGAGGTGTGCCGACGGGCGAGGCCCGGCGACTGGGGTTGTGTGGGCGACCGGGTCGCCGCGGCCGGTGTTGCTTCCGGCCTCTGAACCTACCGACGAGAACACGAACCGATGCCGGACCCTAGACATGCGAACAATCCTCTCGGCCCCGCGCGGGCGGGGCTCCTGCTACTCTCCTGCTTCCGTGCCGAAGATCCCGAAGGCCTGGACGCGGCCCTCGTAGCCCTGGGCCACGAGGATCCGTCCGGGCGCCGCGGCGATGGCGAGGGGGTGGTAGAGCTGCCCCGGCGCGCCGCCGAACGAACCGAACTCGGACGTGAAACCGTGGTCGCGGTCGTAGACCAGGACCGTGTGCCGCATGCGGTCGAGGACCAGGACCTCGCCCCCGGGACCGAACGCGACGCCGACCGGGAAGGCGAGGCGGCCCGGGCTGGTGCCGGGCCGGCCGAAGGAGCCGGCATCCGCGCCGTCCGCCGTGCGGACCAGCACGAGGTGCAGCTCGCCGCCGGGGACGTAGAGGCGGCCGTCGGGCGCCTCGGCGGGACGGCCGAGTTCCGACTGCTCGCTGACGCCCTCGAGCGCGCGGTGCCAGAGCACGCGCCCCGTCGCGGCGTCGTGCTTGGTCAGCGTGCCGGCGAACTTGTCGAGGGACACGTAGTCGCCGTCGGCGGTGACGATCAGGTGGTCGGGCTGCCACTGCGGGGCGGGCTTCTCGGCGTCGAAGCGCCGCGGCTCGCCGCGCAGGTCGAGCTTGCGCAGGGTGCGCTCGCCGCCGGCGCTGCGATCGATGAAGACGAAGCCGCCGTCGCGCTCGATGCAGCCGTCGACGGGGGTGGAGAGGGCGGCGGTGATGCTGCTGGTGAACAGGGTGATGCCGTGGCCGTCCACCACGTGGAGGCTCACGCCCCGCTCGTCGGTGACGCAGACGTCGCCGGTCTCGGGATCGACGCTCAGGGCGACGGGGCGGACCTGCCCGGCCGCGCCCACATCCAGCTGCAGGGCGCCCTCGAAATGAAAAGCGATCGTTCCGTTTGCCGCGAGCGGGCAAAGGAAGAGCGTCAGGGCGATGCAGGATGCACGGCGGTTTGTCACGGGGGTGTCACCAGAGTCGGATGTGTGCCGTCGGCACGGGTGTTCTCGAATTCACAGTCAAGTCGCCGCATCGGTGCTTTGCGCGGTCGCTTGTCACGGAAATATCATAGCCTTTCTGTTACCAATTCGTCAAAGGCATTTTGAAGTGAACGATCTCATAATGCGAAAAATCTTCATTTTTGACAACAGATGCCAAAATCGATGATTCCCGGTGACACGACGAGGCCGGCCCCTTGCGGGGGCCGGCCTGTTAAAAAACATACCAGATATCGACGGTCACTTCACAGCGGTCAGCGCTTCTGGCGGATCTTTTCAGTATGACAACCGATGCACAGCTTACCGCCCGCGTCTTCCCGG
Organism: bacterium; assembly: GCA_030654305.1. Lineage (NCBI taxonomy): Bacteria > bacterium. The sequence goes on from JAURXS010000077.1 coordinate 10,617, forward strand.
AGCATCTTCTCGAACTCCGAGCCGTGGGGGTCGTGGCAGCTGGCGCAGACGATCTCGCCGCCGCGGACCGGATCGGTCGTCCCGGCTCCCAACGGGTGGTCGGTGTGCTCCAGCCAGGTATGGCAGCGCAGGCAGGGGTCGGGCCCGGCGGGCGCGCCCGCGGCGGGGGCGGCGAGGTGGGGGTTGTGGCACATCGTGCACTGCCGGCCCTCGGGATCGGGATGGCGCTGGCTGGACGACTTCATCCGGTCGGCCTGCTCGGCGTGGCACCGACCGCAGACGGTGGCCTGGCTGCGCGGCAGCAGACCCGGCACCGGCGAGGCGTGGGGCGTGTGGCACTCCAGGCAGGCCCGTTCGCCCGAGAGCGGGGCGTGGAGGGTCGCGTTCTTGACTTCCTCGGCCAGGCCGGGGTGGCAGCCGAGGCAGAGGCGCTGCTCCGCGCCCGCCTGCACCTTGCCGCCCGCGTCGTGGCACGCCTTGCAGTCCCGCTTGGCGTAGGGCGGGTGGACGTGGCCGTGCGTCAGCCCCGCCTGCGTGGTGGCGTGCGGGTCGTGACAGGCCATGCAATCGGCCGGTTCCAGGTCGAAGCCCAGGTGGGTCCGGGCCAGGGCGGCGCTCTTCAGGTCGTGGCACTTCGCGCAGAGGGCGGGCACCGCCGCGGTCAGCAGGTCCGCCTGCGCCGTGCCGTGGGCGTCGTGGCAGGTGGCGCAGTTCCCGTCGGCGAACGGCTTGTGCTGCCGCGGGAGCGACCGCGCGGCCTGCAGGTCCTGGTGGCAGCTCCAGCACAGGTCCGCCCGCGCCGCGCGCAGCAGCGCCGGCTGGTCCGAGCCGTGGGGGTCGTGGCAGGCGGAGCAGGCGCCGTCGCGGGCCGGCCGGTGGGCCAGATCCGCCCGCGGGAACAGGGAGCCGCTCTCGTGGCACGCGGCGCAGGCCTCGCCGACGCCGCCGGCCTTCAGCAGATGCTCGCCGCGGGCCGCGTGGGCATCGTGGCAGGAGCTGCACTCGCCGGCGTCGAAGGGGGCGTGGGGGTGCCGGCGCGCCTCCGTCAGCCCGTCGTGGCAGCCGGCGCACAGCGCCGTCTGGTCGGTGATCGGAGCTGCGTCCGCGTGGCAGGCGGTGCAGTCGCGGTCGTCGAAGGGCGGGTGCGAGTTCGGCCGGATCAGCGCCGCCTGCGCGGAGTGGTGCGGCGCGTGGCAGCCCGTGCAGTCCAGCCCGGCCAGGTCGCGTCCGAGGTGGGCGCTCTTCAGGGCGGCGTCGCTCTCGTCGTGGCAGCGGAAGCAGAGTTCGGCGGCCGGTGCCGTCAGCATCGCGGGCTGCGCGCCGCCGTGGGGCTGATGGCAGGTCGTGCAGTCGTCCATGATCGGAGGATGGACCGACTTCGCCGCCGCGACGTCGACCACGTCCTCGTGGCAGACCGTGCAGAGCAGGGGCTCGGGCGCGGCCAGCAGGTCGGCGCGGTCGGCGCGGTGGGCGTCGTGGCAGGCCGTGCAGTTGCCGGCGGCGACCGGCGCGTGGGCGTGTCCGCCGGCGCCGGGACCGGTGTCGTGGCACTCGAGGCAGATCGCCGTGGCCGGGCGGCGCAGCATGGCGACCTCGTCCCCGCCGTGGGGCAGGTGGCAGTCGCTGCAGAGCCCGTCCGCGACGGGCGGGTGCAGGCTGCCGCCGGCAGGTCGGGTCGCTTGGTCGGCGTGGCAGGCCAGGCATGTCGCCGCCGGCGCGACCTTCAGCAGGGACGGCTGGTCGGCGCGGTGCGGCGCGTGGCAGGCGAGGCAATCGCCACGCGCGGCCACGTCGTGCGGGTGGGCGGTGACGAGCTCGATCTTGACCTTGAGGTGGCAGCCCAGGCACAGGGTGCCCGCCTTGGCCGTCAGCAGGCCGGCCTCGGTCGAACTGTGGGGGTCGTGGCAGGCGGCGCAGTCCTGCTTGACGAAGGGCGCGTGGTTCGAGACGGCGGCGGCCGCGTCGCCGCCCGTGCCCTCGTGGCAGCCCAGGCACAGTTCGCCCGGGGGCGCCGTCAGCAGCGCGGCGCGCGCGCCGCCGTGGACGTCGTGGCAGGCCGTGCACTCGCCGCCGGCGACGGGCGCGTGGACCAGGTTCTTGCGGAACGACGCGTCGTCGTGGCACTCGAAGCAGAGCCGTCGCAGCTCGGTCTTGATCATGCCGGCGTGCGCGCTGCCGTGGGCGGCGTGGCAGTCCAGGCAGGAGCCGTCGGCGACGGGAGCGTGGGGCGTCGCGGCGTCGGCCCCGGGCCGGTCGTGGCAGGTCAGGCACAGATCGTTGCCCTGGGCGACCAGCGCGGTGCCGCCCCCGGCGTCCTGCACGTGGCAGGCGGCGCAATCGCGGTCCTGGACCGGCGCGTGCTGCACGGCCAGCAGGAGCTTCGGCGCGTCGGAGCTGTGGGGGTCGTGGCAGGACGCGCAGCCTTCGACGCCGAACGTCTCGCCGTGGGCCTGCGCGAGCTTGCGGGCGTCCTTGTGGCAGGACAGGCAGAGCGCGTCGACGGTCGTGTCCAGCAGGTGCGGCTCGGCGCTGCCGTGGGGGCGGTGGCAGGCGGCGCATCCGTCCTTCTTCAAGGGGGCGTGGACGAACGCGCGCGTGAACGCGGCGCCGTCGTGGCAGGTCAGGCAGGCGGCGTTGCCCTTGGCGGGCAGCAGGCCGGGCTGGCCGCTGCCGTGGGGGTCGTGGCAGGCGACGCAGCCGCCGTCGCGCACCGGCGCGTGGACGTGCGGCAGCTCGGATTCGGCCACCTGGGGCGCGTGGCAGCCGGCGCACAGGGCGTTGCCGGACTCCTTCAGGGCCAGGCGTCCCACGACGCCGTGGACCTCGTGGCAGGCTTCGCACTCGGCCTTGGCGAAGGGGGCGTGGGCGTGGGGAGCGCCGGCGGCCTTCTTCTGGTCGGCGTGGCAATCCAGGCAGGTCTTCGAGCGGAACGGTCCCGCCGCCAGGGTGGCCGGGGGAGACTGGACCGCCAGCAGCAGGACCAGGGCCAGGAGGGCGGACGTGCGTCGCTTATTCATGGCTCTCCTTCGTGGATTCCTGAGCGAGCCGGCCGCGGACGACGGCCTCGGCGCCGGGAACGATCCTGACGGTCGTGGCGGCCTCGAGGCGCGCGACCGCGTCGGCGATGTTCTCGCGCGTGCGCTGGGCTTTCATGCGCAGCAGCAGGTCTTCCCGGCAGTCCGCGAGGGTCCGCGGCGTCGGCTGTTCGATCTCGGTCACGACGGCCACCACCCAGCCTCCGGGCACCTCGTAGGGATCCAGGACCTGGCCGGGGCGGGCCTCGCCCGGCTTCAGGCCGATCATCGACGGCTGGAGCCAGGTCGTGGGCAGGGCGGCGGCGTCCTTGCGGACCTCGGACGTGCGCTTGGCCAGCCAGGTCATCTCGGCGCCCTGGTCCAGGCGCTGCTTGAAGGTCACCGCGGCGCTCTGCTTCTCGAGCAGCACGCTCTGCACCTTCAGCCGGGCCGGCGGCGTCAGGTGCGCGAGGTTCTCGCGGTAGAACGCCGAGATCTCGGCTTCGGTCGGCGCGTAGCGGAA
>JAURXS010000078.1 GCA_030654305.1 bacterium
GCGCGCGTCCATCAGAACCACTCCGGCTTGAGCAGGGTCACCAGCAGGTAGACGAGCAGCAGCAGCGCCAGGGCGGCCCCCGTCCACAGCATCACGGTCATCGCGGCACCTCCGTCCGACGTTGACGGCGACCGCGCCGGATGGGCGCACGCCGACACCATCAGCGTAGGCGCTTCGGGATCAAAGCGGGGTCAAGACGGGGCGGGGGGGCGTCAAGAATGCGTCAAGGGGGCGGGACGCCCGTCCCGCCCACCGGGCGCCGCTCAACGCACCCGCGCCGGCAGGATGACCATCGTGCGGCCGCTCCACTGCAGGCGCTTCTGGATGGCGAAGGCCGTGTCGTTGTGCAGCAGGTGGTGGTACCACTGGTCGCGCTGGAAGATGACCTGACCGGCGAAGAACGTCACGTCGCGGAACTCGCGCGCGACCTCCAGGCAGAGCTTCTCGGCCTCGTCCACCACGTCGGTGCCCAGGGCGGTGCGGCCCACGGCGGGCAGGCCGATGCGCTCCGCCAGGTCGACGTACTTCGCCACCGTGGCGTCGGAGCGCGCCTGGAGCGCCTCGAGCGCGTCGGCCCCCTTGAACTCGCCGGTGTCCACGACGCCCACGCAGATCACGACCAGGTTGCGGTAGTGGCCCGCGAAAGCGCGCTTGATGGTCAGCATGGTGTGCACGCCGAGGCCGCCGTAGCCGGCGACCAGCAGCGCGGCGGTGGGGCGCGAGGGGTCGAGGGGCGGCAGCGCGTCGGGGGTGCGCTCCTCGACCGCGGCGACGACCGGCGCCATCTCCCGGTAGAGCTGGGCGAGCTTGCGGCCGAACAGGCGGTAGTGCGAGCGGACGAGGAAGCACAGGCCCAGCAGCAGGGCGGTCACCCCGATGGTGACCCAGCCCCCCTCGCCGAACTTCTCGATCGTGGTGACGACCAGCACCGTCACGCACAGCAGCAGTCCGACGACGAAGATCCCCAGCCGCCGGCGCCAGTGCCGGCGGCTCGCGCGGGACTTCAGCGTCCAGACCGTCATCGCCAGCATCGAGAGCGAGAAGGTCAGGAACACGTTGATGCTGTACATGACGACCAGGCTGCGCAGGTCGCCGTGCGTGTACAGCAGCACCACCAGCGCCAGGGCGCCCATCAGGACGATGCCGTTCAGGGTGGTCAGCCGGCCCGACAGCGAGGCGAAGCGCCGCGGCACCCAGTTGTCCAGGGCCATGTTCGACAGCACGCGCGGGCCGTCGATGAAGCCGGCCTGTGCGGCCACCACCAGCAGCAGCCCCTCCGACACCAGCGTGATCCACACCAGGACCGTGCCGAAGGGCAGGCCGCCGGCCAGCCGCTCGAACAGCACGGCGTTCATGGTCTTGCCCTCGACGGGCGAGACCCGCCACAGCAGGTAGCAGACCAGCAGCCCCGCCGCGGTGAACGACAGCGAGGCGGCCATGTAGCTCATGGTCCGCCGCCCGGTCTTCGCGCGCGGCTCGCGCATGATGGGCAGGCCGTTGGAGACGGCCTCGATGCCCGTGTAGGTGCCGCCGCCCATCGAGTAGGCTTTCAGCAGCAGGGCGGCCATGCCGCCGAGGCCCAGGGTCGCCATCCCCCGCGAGAACCCGCCGCCCACCTCCGCCGCCACGGCCGGCACCTGCCCGGCGTGCGCGAACACGCCGCCCAGGATGGCCGCGGCGTGGGTCAGCAGGAACACCATGAACACCGGCAGCAGGACCATCACCGACTCGCGCACGCCCCGGATGTTCAGCACGATGAGCCCCAGCACGAAGGCGACCTCGGCCGCCGGCTTCACGCCGTGCCAGGCCAGCGGCATGAAGCTGAAGATGGCGTCGCCGGCGGCGGCGATCGACACCGAGATCGTCAGCACGTAGTCCACGAGCAGGGCGCAGCCCGAGACGACGCCCACCTTCTCCCCCAGCAGCTTGGTGGCCACGACGTAGCCGCCGCCGCCGTGGGGGAACTCCTCGATGATGCGCTTGTAGGCCGCCGAGATCACCAGCACGGTGACGGTGGTCATCAGGGCCAGCGCCAGCAGCAGGTAGGTGTGCTCGCCCAGGGTGCGGAAGGCCTCGTCGGGACCGTAGGCGGACGACGAGAGGCCGTCGGCGCCCAGGCCGATCCAGGCCAGGAACGGCACGAGCGTCAAGCGGTGGAAGAGCGAACTGTCGTTCAGACTCTTCGGGCTCCCGAACAGCGCGCGGCGCGCGCGGCCCGGGAACGACAGCGGCTCACCGGCGGACTCGGGCTCCTCCGGGGACGACGGGGGCTTACGGGCGCCCATGGGGCTCCTACTCGACGCCTACGGGGTTAGCTGACGGGCTCGGGCCGAATAGATGCCCTACGCCTTGCGGCGATGCGCCCCGGATTGTGGGTCCCCCGTTCCCGCGCGGCGGGATTCGGCGATGCGTCAGGGACTGACGACACACGCGACATGTGCCATCATCATCGGCATTGCGGGGTCAAGACGGTGTCAAAGCGGGGGCGGGGCGCATCAAGAAAGCATCAAGATCGCCGTAAACAGATACTCCCGTGGAGGTTATCGCCGGTCACCCCAGCCCGGGCGCTTCCCCACAAGAACGGAAGGAGAACACGCATGAAACGAGCGAATCCCCGGCGGAAGCTGTTCGGGAGCCTCGGCGCCGCGGTCCTGCTGGCGGCGATCCTCACCACGGCCGCCGCCGCCGCCGAGCCGGCGACCAGCGCGAACCTGGCGTTCGTCCCGGACCAGAACATCGTCCTGCCGACCCCGACCATGGCCGGCGGCATGCCCCTGATGACGGCCCTGGCAAGCCGGCACTCGTCGCGGGAGTTCGGTCCCGACCCGCTGCCCCTGCAGACGCTGTCGGACCTGCTGTGGGCGGCCAACGGCGTCAACCGGCCGGACAGCGGCAAGCGCACCGCGGCGACCGCGCGCAACTGGCAGAGCCTGGATGTCTACGTCGTGATGGCGGCGGGGACGTACCGCTACGAACCGGCGGGGCACGCACTGGTGGCGGTGCGGCCCGGGGATCTGCGGGCGGCGACGGGAGCGCAGCCGTTCGTGGGCGAGGCGGCGGTGAACCTGGTCTACGTGTCGGACGGGGCGAAGATGCCCGGGGTCGAGGATCCGGCGCAGCGGGCGCTGTACGACGGGACGCACGCGGGGATCGTGGCGCAGAACGTGTACCTGTTCGCGACATCGGAGGGGCTGGGGGTGGTGCTGCGGGCGATGGTGGATCGGGAGGCGCTCGGTACGGCGTTGGGGTTGGCGGAATCGCAGAAGGTGGTCATGGCGCAGAGCGTGGGGCATCCGAAGGCCGGTTCGTGATCACAAGATGTCCAGCCGATGGGCCGCCTGGATGCGATCAGCGATGTCGCGAGGCACGTCTGCCTCCTCGGCAAAGTCAGGCCACCGCTTCACGGCCGCCACGACCTGCTGGAGGATCTCCTCCGCACGACCGCGTTTGAGCGACGCGTTCCCGGCGCAGGCCCGGAAATCGTCGATCTGGAAATCATCGCGCTTGCCGTTGAGGGACATCTGGTGGGCATGCGTCCAGGTCCCCTTCGGGTTGTGGTTGTACGTCACGTCGAAGGCCGGGGACAACGCCCACGTTCCCCCTTTGTCCATCAGGAAAGCGATGTTCTTGACGTGGTCGTCCTGATTGCGGCCGACGACGTTGAAGGCCATACGCCGGAACTGCTCCTCGAGGCTCGCCATCGGCATCCCGAGTCTGCGCATGACGTGCAGGGCCTGCTCGTATGAATATGCGCCTGCTTGTTTGTAATCGAAATGCGCCATCGCGCATAAGGACTGCATATGTAGCTTATTGCCGGTGACCGTACGATCGAAGCGCCGGGTCATGAAATGGCTGCGGCCATTTTCCTGGAGCAGGCGGCACTCCATCATGTCGATTCCCGCGGCCTTCGCCATTTTATGATAGGCGTATTCGATCAGACCATAACCGACAGGATCCGCGAGTTCCTTGTCCCTGTTCCCCGACACACCGTCGAACTTCAAAATCCAGTGGGAAAAGCCACTATCCGCATCAATCTGCCCCGATCGCACCTCGTTCGTTACCGGATTCCAGGCGATGATGGCCTTCGCCCGGGCTCCCCCGGCCGAGGTGCCGACACGCAGGATCTCCTGGAGGGAATCCTGCCTGTTCACCGGTTCGAGAGAACCTGCGATTTGAAGTCCTCGGGTCAGGATCGCACTTGCGAGATCGACCATGGCCGCGACATCAAGCAACT
>JAURXS010000079.1 GCA_030654305.1 bacterium
GCCGCTGCGGCCACCACCGCTGCCACCGCCGTAGCCGCCGCCGCTGCCGCCGCTGCGACCGCCGCCGCCGCCACCACCGAAGCCGCCGCCGCCGCCGGTGCGCTTCGGACGGTCCTGAGCCTCGTTCACGCTCAGGTTACGGCCGTCCATGCTCTGGCCGTCGAGGGCCGAGATCGCGGCCATGGCCGCGCTGTCGTCCATCTCCACGAAACCGAAGCCGCGGGGCCGGCCGGTCTCACGATCGGTGATCAGTGCCACCGAGTGCACGGCGCCATGCTGCTCGAACAGCTTGGTCACCTGGTCCTCGGTCGCGGAGAACGGCAGGTTACCCACGTAGATCTTCTTCATACTCTTCCACCTCGGATGCCGGCTACCCGGCGTGCAGAAGCACCTGAGGCCGCCGGCTATCTCCGGTAAACCCCTCGTGCTCGATACTGATCCGGCGGTCTGCCGGACCACATCCCCCGACGGTCGGGGGAATCTCGAAGCCCGGCGCGAGGCCGGGGATCACGCATTCAGACGGCTCCGGGGGGACCCTGGGGCCTCAGCCCGAAGCACGGGAAGGATACACCGGATTCTGGGAATCACCTAGGATTATCTTCCCACCCGGCGTCAACGCTGTTGACTCAGCGGACCAGCGTCAATTTCAGCACCTGGGCCGTCGCTCCGGTGCCGGCCCGGCAGAAGTACAAGCCGGCGGCCAGGTTCCGGCCCCGGTCATCGCGGCCGTCCCAGGTGAAGCCGTACCGCTGCCCGCCGGCCAGATCCCCCTCGAAGACCGACGCGACGCGCCGACCACGTAGATCGTAGATCTCCAGGGCGACGGGCACGGGGGTTCCGTCGCCCGGCAGGACCAGATCGATGGTCGTGCGCGGATTGAAGGGGTTGGGGTGGTTGCTCAGGCGCCCCCGCGGGGCCGGTCCGCCCCCGTCCCCCACCCCGGTCGCCACGACCCGGTCGTACGTCGTTTGCAGGAAACGGACCAGTCCCGAGCCCGCGCCCGTCCCGGCGCGCCGCACCTGCAGGTACCGGCAGTTGTTCGGCGCGGGGATCTTCAGCGGCGAGTCCGCGGCCTGCCACGGCTCCCACTCGATCAACGCGAGGTCGTCGAACCAGGCCAGGGCCGTGCCCGCGTCGGGCGGCTCCAGCCCGCAGCGCAGCTCGAAGTAGACCGCGCCGGCGGGCGTGGCCAGATCGCCCCACTGGTACGTCCAGTCACAGGTGCCGTCGACGCGCGCGGCCAGGTCGGTGCTCGACAGCGGGCTCTCGGACGAGCGGCTGTCGTAGAAGCGCACCAT
>JAURXS010000080.1 GCA_030654305.1 bacterium
GCCGCTGCGCCTGGACCTGCCCGGCCACGGCGGCGCCGTGGTGGAGGGCTTCCTGTTCCTGCCGCCCGGCAAGACCGTCGCCGACGGCCCGTTCCCCTTCGTCATGGAGATGCACGGCGGCCCGTTCGCGCGCTACGGCAACGCCTGGACGACGCGCTACCCCTGGCAGGTGCTGAGCCGCCGCGGCTACGCGGTGTTCATCGCCAACCCGCGCGGCAGCACCGCCTACGGCGAGGACTTCCAGCGCGGCGTCTACCGCAACTTCGGCACCGACGACCACCTGGACCTGATGGCGGCCTGCGACGAGCTGGTCGCGCGCGGCATCGCCGCCCCCGCGCGCATGGGCTTCACGGGCTACTCCTACGGCGGCCTGACGACGAACAACGTGATCTCGCGCACCGACCGCTTCCAGGCGGCCGTCTCGATCGCCGGCATCTTCAACTACGTCTCGGCGATGGGGCAGAACAACCCGCAGCTGTTCATCGACGGCTACGACCGGCCCTGGGACGGCGACCTGCAGCGGATGTGGGAGCACAGCCCGGCCTCGCGCGCCGGCGCCATCGTCACCCCGACGCTGGTGATGCACGGGATGGACGACGAGCCGGTCGACCCGCGCCAGTCCGTCGAACTGTTCACCTACCTGCAGCTCAACGGCGTGCCCAGCCGGCTGGTGCTCTACCCGGGCGAGGGGCACGGCATCAACAAGCCCAGCCACATGCTGGACTACCAGACCCGCGAGCTGGCGTGGTTCGACCACTACCTGCTCGGGGACGCGACGGCGGCGGGGGCGCAGGAACCGCTGCCGGTCGCGCCGTGAGGGCAGGCCGGAATTTTACCTGCGGTAAATCGCAACCGATCCTGATTTCCAAGATCGTAATTCTCCGGTATCTTGGCGTGGTCTTCGGACCAACCATTCAAGGGAGAACGACGATGAAGAAGACCGTTGCGATGATGGCTCTGGCCGTGGTCCTGCTGGGCGCCGGTTCGGCGTCGGCCGCGCCGAAGGCCTGGCTCGATCTCGAGAACTGCGGCATGTGCAAGAACCTCCTGGTCGACATGGACCTGTTCCAGCACATGACCTGGGATACCTACCTGCTGACCAACGGCACGATGGAAGTCACGACCCACCCCGCCGGCTACGAGGACCGCTTCAAGAAGCTCATGGCGAGCTTCGAGAGCTGCGGCGCCAAGATGATGGCCGGCGAGCAGATGCCCCTGTGCGGCATGTGCGAGTCCTACGGGCAGCTCATGATGTCGGGCGCCAAGATGGACCAGGTCCAGACCAAGGCCGGCTGGGTCACCGTGATGAGCAGCCAGGACCCGAAGGTCGTGGCGATGATCCTCGCGCACGGGCGGCGCACCATCGACGAGTACGCGAAATACACGGCCGCGCAGGGCGCCCACGGCCACTGACCGCGCACCCGGCGACTCCGTGATCCGAGGGAGGCGATCGCCGTGCCGATGACCGCGATCGCCTCCTTCACGCTCATCACGCTCGCGCTGCTCTTCTACTCCCTCGGCGTCTGGTCCGAGCGCTTCGCCCGCGATCTGCGGCCGCGGCACGTCGCGGCCTTCTGGGCCGGGCTGGCGTTCGACGTCTCGGGCACGCTCGCCATGCACCGCCTCGCCGACGGCCCCTTCGACCTGCGCGACCCGCACACGCTCACCGGCCAGCTCGCGCTGTGGCTCATGCTCGCGCACGCGATCTGGGCCACCCGCACCCAGCGACGCGGCAGCGCGACGGCGCGCCGCGGCTTCCACCGCTACTCGCTCGTGGTCTGGCTGATCTGGCTGATTCCCTACTTCGGGGGGATGGTCCTGGGCATGCGGGGCTGATCCCGCGCCGCGCCCGGCCGGGGTCAGTACTCGATCGCCGCGCCCGCCTGCACCGACCAGCCGCTCCACTCCCAGTAGAGATCGTTGGAAGTCCGGTGCGACCACTCGACGGAGGCGCGCAGGCTCAGGCCCGCGCCGCCGAGGGCCGCGACGATGCGCTGCTCGAGATCGAGGCGGACCCGCGACAGGTTGTCGCTCCGCTCGCCCGGACCCAGGACGATCTGTTCGTCGGCGTCGAGCAGGAATTCGTCCGTCGCGGGATCGTAGACCTGCGGCGGGCGGCCGGGGTAGTCGAGCCAGGCCAGCTCCGCGGACAGCTCGGCCAGGCAGTTGCGGGGCAGGATCGCCTTCACGGCGGCGCCGAGGCGGGGCCCTTCGGCGGAGAACTCGTCGAGCAGGGGGTTGTCGAACGCGGCGAGTTGCGCGGCGACATCGCCGTGCTCGTAGAGCTGCGAACGCGACCACCAGGCGCGCAGGGCGAGCCGCGTCGACAGCGACTGGGCCGCCTGGGCGAAGACCTCCCAGGCCGCCGCCGCTTCCAGCTGGTCGGTGTCGTAGCTCTTCCAGCCCGCGCGCGCGCCGAAGCCGAAGCTCGTGCGCGACGGCAGCGAGCGGTGCATCCGGACGGACAGCCAGGTCCGCTTCGCATCCTCGTCCGGGGAGTCGGGATAGGTCCGCGCGGCGATGTCCGCCCGCAGCTGGGCGGTGAAGCTGGGGGTGAGGTAGCGCTTCGCGGACGCGAAGGCGCCGCCCTCGCGGAAGTCGTAGGGCGCGTAGAGGTCCTCGTTCGCCCGCCGCGAGGCGGACAGTCCGGCCTGCCAGTGCGTGCGAGCGCCCGGCGCCGTCCGCTGGAGCTCGGCGGAGGCCTGGAGGTAGCCGTGGTTCAGGTCCGGGTTGTCGCGGAAGCGGACCAGGCGCCCGGAGGCGCCCAGCTGCAGCGACGCGGCGGGCGTCCAGAGCAGCCAGCCGCGTCCGTCGGCGATGCCGTCGCCGGGGGAGGATTCGGTGCCGAACACGTTCTCGGTCGAGATGAAGCTGGCGCCGGCGCCCGCGGCCCAGGGTGACCGCGCCTGCAGGATCGCAGGCGGCGAGGCGAGCGCCGCCGCGAGGAGCAGGGCGGCACGCCGCATGGTGGGCAAGGTCACCGGGGGCCCGAGCCGTTCGGGGAGCCGCCGCCGCCGCCCTGGTCGGAGCCGCCGTGGCCGGAGCCGCCTTGCCCGGAACCGCCCTGACCGGTGGTCGCGCTGTGGTGCTGGAAGCCGCCGTCCTGGAACCAGCAGCCGTCGGCCAGGCCGTCGCCGTCGCGGTCCAGGAAGCGGTCCTGCTGCCCCTCGCGCCCCTCGGATCCCTGACCCATCCGGTTGTCCGGGAAGCCGTCGCCGTCCTCGTCCACCCAGAGGGCGCTTTCGCGCACGAAGCCGTAGCGGTCGCCGTGCAGGTCGTCGCGGGTATAGGCCAGGCCGGTGACGTCGTTGCGTCCGTCGCCGTCCATGTCGAGCACGTTGTCGTTGCGTCCGTCGCCGTCGTCGTCGCGGAAGTCCGTCGCGAGGTCGTTGACGCCGTCGCCGTCGGCGTCGCGGTAGCGGTCGTTGAGCCGGTCGCCGTCGGCGTCGACCCAGGCGAAGGGGTGGGCGTAGAGGCGCCCGTCGACGTCGTTGGCGCCGTCGCCGTCGGCGTCCCGGAACAGGTCGTGGCGCTGGTCCCGGTCCTGGTCGACCCAACCGACGGCCGGCACGGGCGATCCGGGCATGTCGGCAGCCGCCGCGACGGTCGCGGCGGCGACGAATCCCATCGCGATGAATGCCCTGCGCATCGTCATCCCCTTAAAGCGTCGGAGGGGGCGGAAGAGCCTCGCCTCTCCCCGCCCCCTCTTTACGGATCGCTACCAAGTGCGAGGGGGTCCACTCGATGTTGAGTAGCTCTCCGCAGTCCCTCGGAGGACCTTGCGGCTACCCCTAGCAACTTTGCGGCCCGTGGGCGGAAAAAGCACATCTCATTATTATGCAGCCTGTTGTGCGGATGGTGGCCCGCGTGCGGCCGTCGCCGTTCGACGATTTCGTCGAATGGCTCGACGGAATCGGCGCTCCTACCAGCCCCACTTCTGCAGTTTGTAGCGCAGGTTGCGCTCGGTCAAGCCCACCGTGCGCGCCGCCTGGCTCCGGTTGCCGGCCGCCGCGTCGAGGGCCTCGCGGACGACGCGCTTCTCGATCTCCTCGACGAAGCGGGGCAGGTCGCCGCGGAAGTCGTCGAGCCGGCGCGTGTCGTGGCCGCCGGTGCCGCCGGGCAGGTCGGCGAGCGTCGCGGCCGGGCCGCGGGCCAGCACGACCATGCGCGTCACCAGGTTCTCCAGCTCGCGCACGTTGCCGGGATAGTCGTGCTTCACCAGCAGGTCCATGGCCTCGCGGCTGATCGAGTCCACCGACTTGCCGTACTGGGCCGCGGCCTTGAGCCGGAAGTGCTCGATGAGCGCCGGGATGTCGGCCCGCCGCTCGCGCAGTGCCGGCAGGCGGATGTTGACCACGTCGAGCCGGTAGTAGAGGTCCTGCCGGAAGGCCCCGTCGGCGACCATCTGCTCGAGCTCGCGGTGGGTGGCCGCCACGATGCGCGCGTCGGCGGCCAGGGTCTGGTTGCTGCCGACGCGCTCGAAGGTCTTCTCCTGCAGCACGCGCAGCAGCTTCACCTGCAGCGGCGGCGGCAGGTCGCCGATCTCGTCCAGGAAGAGGGTGCCGCCCGCGGCCGCCTCGAAGCGCCCGGCCCGCTGCTTGTCGGCCCCGGTGAAGGCGCCCTTCTCGTGGCCGAACAGCTCGCTCTCCAGCAGCGTCGCGGCGAAGGCGGCGCAGTTGACCGCCACGAACGGCCCGTCGCGGCGGGGGCTGGCGTGGTGGACCGCGCGCGCGACGAGCTCCTTGCCGGTGCCGCTCTCGCCGCGGATCAGGACGGTGGCGTCGGTCGCGGCGGCCCGCGAGGCCAGGTCCAGCGCTTCGGTCATGGCCGGGCTCGCGGCCACGATCCCGGCGAACGAGTGCGTGGCCGCCACCTGCCGGCGCAGCACGCGCACCTCCGAGAACAGCCGCCGCCGCTCCACCGCCCGCTGGATCTGCAGCTCGATGTCGTCGAGGTCGATCGGCTTGGTGATGTAGCCGGACGCGCCGCGCCTCATCGCCTCGACCGCGTCGGCGATGGTGCCGAAGGCCGTGATGACGATGACCTCGAGCAGGGGGTTGGCCGCCTTGGCCCGCGACAGCAGCTCGGCGCCGTCCATGCCGGGCATGCGCACGTCGGTGAGCATCACGTCCACGACGTTCTCGTGGATGATCCGCAGCGCCGTCTCGCCGTCCGCGGCCAGCACCGCGTCGTAGCCGCGCTTCAGCAGGAACCCGCCCAGCGATTCGCGCTGGCCGGCCTCGTCGTCGACGATCAGCACCCTCACGTCCATCATCGTGCGTCCTCCGGCACGCCGCCGCGCGGCAGGTCGAGCGTGAAGACCGCGCCGCCGCCCGGGCGGCCGTCGGCCAGCGCCCGCCCCCCGTGCTGCGCGGCGACCTGGTCCACGACGGCCAGGCCGAGCCCGGTGCCGTCCGGTTTGGTCGTGTGGTAGAGGTTGAAGATGCGGTCCAGGTCGGCCGGCGCGATGCCGCAGCCGGTGTCGCGGACGACCAGTTGGACCCGGTCGCCGTCGGCCCGCAGCTCGACGTCCGTGCGCGCCCCGGCGGGGCAGGCGGCCAGCGCGTTGTCGAGCAGGTTGTGCAGCGCCTGGCGCAGCAGGTCCGGGTCGGCCACGAGGTCCAGGCGCGCGGGCGCCGACACGGCGAGTTCCACGCCCTTGGCCTCGAACCGCCCCCGCACGAGGGTGACGACGTCGCGCACCAGCGCCGCGGCGTCCGTCGGCCGCAGGTCGGGCGCGGCCGGCCGGGCGTAGCGCAGGAACTGCTCGACGATGCGGTTGATGCGCCCGACCTCGCTGCGCACGGTCCCGGTCAGCTGCCGGTATTCCGCCTCGTCCTGCGTCGGGACGAACTCGCGGCCGAGGCGCTGCGCGACGACGTGGATCGCGTTGAGCGGGTTGCGGATCTCGTGGGCCACGCCCGAAGCCAGCTCGCCCAGGGCGAAGCTGCGCTCGCGCCGCGCGCGCTCCTCCTCGAGCGCCGTGACCTCGCGCCGCGCCTGCGCCCACGCGGTCCTGGCGGCCGCCAGCCGCCGGCTGGCGATCAGCAGCGCGGCTCCGGCGCCCAGCGCCACCAGCAGCAGCAGGGAGTGCACGGCCAGGCTGCGGCCGATCTCGCGCTGCCGCTGCTCGACCTCGCTCAGGTCCAGGCCGACGCGCAGCAGGCTCACGGGCCGGCCGTCCACGTCGAGCCGCGAGACCCGCTCCAGCACGCGGCGCCCCGCGAACACGACCTCGCGCGAGGCCGGCACGCCGGTCGCCATCACCCGGGCCAGCACGGTGTCGCCGGCCAGCGAGGAGAGGCGGTCCACGTTGGGCGTCGCCGCGAGGATCCCCCCCGCGTCCTGCAGCGCGAGGAAGGTGGTGCCGCTGCGCTGGCCCAGGACCTGGAGCAGGCGCCCCGGACCGATCCGCCGCCGCTCGGCCGCCAGGACCGCGGCGTCCATCCCGGCGCAGACGATGCCGCCGTCAGGCCGCCGCAGCGCGCCGACCAGCCGGTAGCCGCCGCCGTCGGGCGCGGGCACGCGCAGCACGCGCGACTCGCCGGCACGCAGCGACGACACGCCGCCCTCGGCGAGCTCGTTCCAGCACGCGGCCTCGCCGTCGGCGGCGGGAGCCGCGGCGGCGGCGAGGGTGGGCCGGTCGGGCCAGTGCACCGTCAGGCAGGTCAGGTCGTTGGCGACGGCGATGCTGTCGATCATCGCCTGCGGCCGCCGTTCGACCCGCACGAGGTGGTCCACGAGCGACGCGAGGGCCAGCAGCCGCTCGCCGGCCTGCGTCTCCCACGCCTCGAAGGCGGCGAGCGCGTGCGCCTGGCTCTCGCCGACCACGCTCTGGACCTGCTCGGCGTGGCCGACCGTCATCTGCTCCAGCGTCGCGCGCGCGCTGCGGATCACGCGCGCGGTCGAGGCGAGGAACACGGCTCCCGCCAGCACCAGCGTCGCCACGACGACGACGGGGCGCAGCAGCCAGAGCCTGGATCTGTCGAAGGAGAACACGGCGGCAGGTGCTCCGCGACGGGGGATGGGCGGGCCGGCGCGGACGGCGAAGTCGCCGGCTGCGCCACCTTACCCCGCGACCGTCCGCAGCACAAGGAACGATTGGGGACCACGCGCCCCCGCGCGGAACATGCGCATTTGCGAGGGGACGAGGATCGTCGAACGATTCGACCAGATCGTCGGAATCGTGCGGCGACGCCGCCGCGGGCGCGCACCGGGGCAAGAGCCGCAACCGCCCCGGGGCCAACGCGTTGCGGGCGGGATCGCCGCCGCGTCGTGGAACTGGCCCGCCTCATGCTTGATCGGCCGCTCGTAACACCTCGCTACGGCAGACATGCAGACGTGAAGGAGCAACACCATGAAGACCCGGCTCGCACTCACCGCGCTCGCGATCCTCGCGCTGACGGCCATCGGTTCGCTGGCCTCCGCCCAGTCGTACGGCTACGGCGTCGGCGGCTTCGTCGACGAGAACGGCGACGGCTTCAACGACCTGGCCCCCGATGTCGACGGCGACGGCATCCCCAACGGCCTCGATCCCGACTACGTCCCGCCCGCGGACGGCTCGGGCGCCGGCTTCGGCCCCGGCGACGGCGACTGCACCGTGACCGGCGCGGAGAACCCGGCCGGCTTCCTGTACCGTCTGAAGGCCATGTGGCAGACGATGGCCGGCGGCGCCGGCGGCTACGGCCCGGGCGACGGCACCGGCAACGGCGGCACCGGCCCCGGCGACGGCAC
>JAURXS010000081.1 GCA_030654305.1 bacterium
CTTCACCGCTCCCCAGATCTGGCCCGGGTCCGCTCTCCAAAACTGGGCCACCCCCACCCGCTTGACGTAGGCGCTCCGATCGCCACCTGACCTGCCCCGACCGGGCGACAGGAGAGGCTCCCGACGAGGAGCCGATGGCGACGACCCGACCCTGTGCGATCTGCCGGCGCTGGTTCGAGGTGGACCCGCGCGTCGGGAAGCGACACCGGGTGTGCGGCCGGGAGGCCTGCCAGGCCTCGAGGAACAAGCGGGCGTGCGCGAAGTGGCGGGCCGAGCACCCCGACGAGGTGCAGGCGACCCGGACCCGCAAGAAGCTCCCGAAGCAGGAGCCGGACCCGCCTGAGGTCGTGCTCCTGGACCCCATGCGGCACTTCGACCCCTCCGTGGTGCGACACGCGATCGGCGTGGAAGCCAAGGTAGTTCTTGAGGAAGTCGCCAAAGTGATCGTTGCGCTCGCGCGACACGAGAGGCCACCGAAACCCAGGGTTCAACGCCCCGAGATTCCCAGAGTTCCCCCTGCGGCCGCGCGACAGGAGACGGCCCCTGGGCCGGCCCCTCCATAGGCGTGGGGGCATGGTCGCCCTCGAACTTCGCCAGCTTGACCTTCGCTACGCCCCCCTCCGCATCGCCGATCCGACGCGGCGAGCCCGCCTTGAAGCCGCGATCGCGCAGCAGGGACAGCAGGTCCCCGTCCTCGTCGTGCCGGCGGGCGATCGCTTCGTCCTCATCGAGGGGTACGGGCGCGTCGACGCGCTCCGTCGGCTTCACCGCGACGTCGTGCAGGCCGTGACGCTGGAGGTCGGCGAGGCCGACGCGCTCGTGCTGCGGCACCGGCTCGAGGGTGGGCGGCAGCGGAGCGCGCTCGAGGAGGGCTGGCTCGTGGCCGCGCTCCTCGACCACGGCAAGTCGCAGACGGACGTGGCGATCGCGCTGGGGAAGTCGCAGAGCTGGGTCTCGCGGCGCCTTGCGTTGGTACGCACGCTGCCCGAGGCAGTGCAGGCCGCGGTCCGCGAGGGACGCCTCGTCCCGCACGCCGCGGAGAAGTTCCTGGTCCCTATGGCGCGCGCCAACGCGGCCCAATGCGCCACCCTCGTCGAGGGCCTCCGCAGGGTCCGGCCCACCGTTCGCCAGCTCGCCCGCCTCTACGCCGCCTGGAAGGCCGCCGATCCCGAGGTCCGCCAACGCATCGCCGAGCAGCCGCTGCTCTACCTGAAGGCCGAGGACGCCGTGAAGCCGGTCGACCCCGAGGAGGATCTCACCGCGTTGCGCGACGTGGAGGCGGTGGCGGGCGTGTGCGGTCGGGCCCGGAAGGGCCTTCGGGAGGGCGCGTACGGGCGGCTCCCGTCGCACCGGCGACCGCACCTCGACGGGGCCTGGCAGGAGGCGCGGCTCGCGTTCGACGCGCTGGCGGGGCTGCTCGCCGAGGAGGGACTCGATGCTCGATCGTGATGTCCGCATCGCCATCCTGGAGCTGACGCGCCGCGGCCGCGGCACCCGGCGGATCGCCAAGGAGCTGGGCCTGTCGCGCACGTCGGTGCAGCAGGTGGTGAAGAGCGGGCAGTCCGAGCGCCCGGAGTTCGTACGCGCCGAGCTCCTCGACGCACACCTCGACCGTGTGCGGGAGCTCTTCGAGGACTGTGACGGGAACCTCGTCCGGGTGCACGAGGAGCTCGTCGCCGGCGGGGTAGAGGTCGCCTACGCGACGGTGACCGGCTTCTGCCGTCGCCATCGGATCGGCGTGAAGGAGAAGGTCCCCGCAGGCCGGTACACGTTCGAGCCCGGCGAGGAGATGCAGCACGACACCTCGCCCCACGTCGTGCAGATCGGCGACCGGTCGCGCCTCCTGCAGTGCGCATCGGTGGTGCTCGCGCATTCGCGGATGGTCTACGCCCAGCTATACCCCACCTTCGACCGCTTCTATGCCAAGACCTTCCTGACCAACGCCGTCCGGTTCTTCGGCGGCGCGTGCCGACGCTGCATGGTCGACAACACCAACGTCGTCGTGGCCCACGGGACCGGGAAGCGGGCGGTGATCGCCCCCGAGATGGAGGCGTTCGGCGGCCGGTTTGGTTTCGTTTTCGTGGCACACGAGAAGGGCGACGCCAATCGCTCCGCCCACGTGGAGCGGCAGTTCGACCACATCGAGAACAACTTCTACGCCGGCCGATCCTTCGCCGACCTCGCCGATGGCAACGCTCAGCTCCATGCATGGTGCGAGAAGGTCAACCGCGCCCAGAAGCGCTCCCTGCACGCCGCCCCCGTCGAGGTGTTCGCCGCCGAGCGACCGCACCTCGCGCCGCTCCCCGACTGGATCCCGGAGGTCGTCCGCGTCGCGAGCCGGCGGGTGGACGTCGAGGGTTACATCTCCCTCCACCACAACACCTACCCGGTGCCAGTGGAGCTCATCGACGAGCAGGTCGAGGTGCAGGAGACGATCGACCGCGTACGCGTCCTCCACCGGCACAAGGTGGTCGCCGACTACCCTGCCATCGAGCCGGGACGTCGTGAGCGCGCAAAGCTCCTGGAGCCCCGGGTGCGCCGCAGCGCGACGCGCAAGGCCGATCCCGTCGCCCCCGAGGAGAGCGCGCTCATCGCCGCCGGCCCGGAGTTCGTCGCGATGATCGAGCTCTTGCGCCGCACCCAGAAGGGTCGCGCGCGGGTCCCGATCCGGCGCCTGCACCGCCTCTTCCTCGACTACCCCACCGAGACCCTGCGCGCGGCGCTCGTGAGCGCGGTCGCCCACGGGCTCCACGACCTCAGTGGCATCGAGCGCATGGTGCTCCGCGGGCTCGCCGGGGAGCTGTTCCGCCTTCCCATCCCCCCAGAGGACTCATGAACGACGATCTGGACCAGCTCCTGCTGGGCCTCAAGCTCCCCCGCGCCCGCGAGGTCATCGCCCGCGAACTCGAGCGCGCGGCCAAGGACCAGCCTTCCTACGCGGACTTCCTCGCCCGCGTCCTTCGCGAGGAGTACCTCCACCAGCGCCAGAAGAGCCTGGACTACCGCATCCGCCAAGCCCGCCTCCCCGAGGTGTGGTCCATCGACACGTTCCCGTTCGACCGCCAGCCGGGCGTGAGGGCGGCGACCATCCGCGAGCTCGCGGGCCTGGACTTCGTCCCGGCGGCCCAGAACCTCGTGTTCATCGGGCCGACCGGCGTCGGGAAGACCGGCCTCGCCTCCGGCCTGCTCCACCAGGCGCTCGTCAACGGCTACCGGTGCCGTTTCATCCGCGCCCAGGACCTCTTCGACGAGATGTACGCCTCGCTTGCCGACCGCTCCACCCGCCACATGCTGAACCAGCTCCGTGCCTACGATGTGCTGCTCATCGATGAGATGGGGTACCTCAACCTCCGGCCCGAGCAGTCCAACATCTTCTTCAAGCTGATGGAGGAGCGGTACGGGCGCAAGTCCACCATCCTGACCACCAACCTCGACTACGACGATTGGTTCACCTTCCTGGGACAGAAGCCGATGGTCCAGGCGCTGCTCGACCGCCTGCGTCACAAGTGCCACACCATCCGGATCGACGGGCCGTCGTTGAGGACGCCGATGGGCTGATCGACGCTGACTCGGCACCACGAGGCGGTCGTCCCTGACGAGGGGGCGGCCGCTTTCGTGTCTCAGGGGGCGGCGGAGAGGACCGGATCACGATCTTGGAGGGGCCCAGTTCTGGAGAGCGGGAGTGGACCAGATTTGGGGAGCGTTGAAGCCCACCGGCACGTGGCGAGATCGCGCACCTGCTTCGCGTCCACGGAGGGCTGGGCGTCGAAGTCGTAGTCGTCGAGCGTGCGAACGAAGGGGAACTTCGCGATGCTCGTCCCCATCGCGACGCGGCGCTGGTCGCGATACTCGACCTCAGCCGAGCAGAGGTACGACAAGGTCTGCCGCAGGTCGAACTCCTTCCGGGCCGCCTCCTCCAACAAGGCGTCGAGGCGGTCCCGGATCCCGGTGAGCTGCAAACGACTGAGCATGGCGTGGAGCTGCGTGTCCTCGGCGATCACAGCGCACCGCCTACGGAGTCGTCGTACTCGCTCAGCGGGCGCTGGAGGTTGCCGGTCACGACGACTTGAGCGCTACCTCCGGTCAGGCGAGCCTCCTCGGTCTGGCGAACCACCCCGGCCAGGTGGGTCCGGTCGATGATCCGGGCGCGGCTGGGAGGCCGAGCATCGTGGCAGGCGACGGTCGTGTCGCCCCGCAGCACGCTCATCTTGCCGTCCAGGATGCGCACGACGACCCGCTTCCCGATGAGGCGCCACGGGACGCTGTAGTGGTTGGTGTCGACCTCGACGCACCCGTCGGTGTGGACCCTCCGGAAGAGTTCCCGCACGCGCAGAAACGGCACGGCGCGGAGCGGCTTCAGTACCGATCGCTCGGCACGCTCGAAGCGGTCGATCGGGCGGTCGCCGGTGGTGCCGTGGATCCGCACGTCGGCGATCTCCCGCGACCACCGCACGAGGTGGGCGTTGAAGTCCTCCCACGAGCGGAAGGTCCGTCCGGCGATGGCGTTCCGCCCGACATACTGAACCGCGCGTTCATCCTTGCCCTTCGTACGGGCGCGGTACGGGGCGCACGCCCGCGGGCGCACCCCCCAGTGCTCGCAGAAGCCCCGGAAGGTCTCGTTGAAGGTGACCTCGCGCGTCGCGGCGTCGTGGTGGGTCACCAGGGCGCGCGCGTTGTCCATGAGCAGCTCAACGGGCGTCCCGCCGAAGTGCTGGAACGCGGCCTCGATGCCCTCGAGCCACTGCGCCTGGCGTTCGCACGCGTAGGCGATCGCGAAGGTGCGCCGAGAGTACCCGAGTGTGAGGATGCAGAGGTGCGCCACGACATCCTCGTCGCCGATGCGCACGCGCCGCTGGCCGAAGTCGATCTGCATCTGCTGCCCAGGCGGGGTCTCGAATCGGGTGGTCGCCACCGCCTCGGCACGAAGCTCGTCTCGATGGGACTCTACGGCGCGCTCGACGGTCCGCAACGAGACGGTGACGCCGAGCTCGCGGCGCAGCTCCTCGTGGACCACCGCGGCGTTCCCCCGGTGCTGCAGAAAGCGCGCCTGGAGCCACTCCTGATGCGGGTCGAGCGCGCTTTCGCGCTCCGGCGTCTGGTAGCTGCGCCACTCCCCTGCACGGAGGTGGCGGCGGACGGTGTTCGGGCTGATGCCCAGTTCGTGGGCAATGCGCCGCACTCCCCAGCCAAGGGCATGCAGCCGCCTCATCGCGGCGACGTCGTCGGGTGTCTTCATGGTGTCGGTGCTCGGCAGCCTCCCAGGGCTGCGTACCGACTTCTGTGCGTTCGTCATCTGGGTCCTCGCGGGCGACGAGGGGGATCAGTTTTGAGTGTCGTCGGGGGATCAGTTTTGCCTGTCGCCTGACA